>NZ_JAHNZV010000039.1 GCF_022267535.1 Psychromonas antarctica | reverse complement strand
GCTTCCTTCAGACCCCACCGTTAGCCAGTGACGCCCTTGCCATTCGGATTATCTTCCCCTCAATCAGGGTGATCTCACTCTCTTGCAAGTGAGCGGGTTTGCCTGCTTTGCTGGGCAAACAAAAAAATTTTTGCATAGAATAAATGCAAAAAAAAAGCCAATGGCACTATTAAGATGACATTGGCTGATTCGATTTAGAAACGCTTAGGTTAGATGGCGCACACACTTTAATAATACCAATGAGTGCGCGTCGAGTTGGATACAATCTTTTACGTTCTTATGCATAGCAGCTAACTGGCCAGTATTGCAGGCAGTATTTATCTTCATTTTCCAAGCTAAACCTTTCTCCAAAACAGGCAAACGGCAGCCAATCTGGTAACTAGATGCATTGAAGATTAAAAACCAGTGCTCACCGCACTCAATCGCTTCATGTAATTCAAGTGCAATTGCCTGTGAGTTAGATGCATGCCAATCCACGTCTTCCATTAAATAACCATCAGGGTGATACCATTTGACAAGATCGGAATTCTCACAACGCCCGATACAATCATCGCTTAAAGCGATACTTGCGAACATGCGAGATTCCTGTCGTAATTTTATGATCTCACTAGTAAAGTCTAATAAGCGTTGATCTACAACACTTATATCCCAGTCTAACCAACTTATTTTATTATCTTGGCAATAGGCATTGTTATTACCTGACTGACTATTTCCCATTTCATCACCAGCCAAAAAGTGCGGCGTACCTTGGGATAAAAACAGGGTCGCAATAAGATTACGTTTTTGCTGCTGACGAAGTTGGTTGATGCGTTGATTTTCAGTTTCCCCTTCATGTCCATAATTTGCTGACAAATTATGACCATGCCCGTCTCTATTGTTTTCGCCATTATCTTCGTTATGACGCGATTGATAAGTGACCAGATCATTTAAGGTAAAACCGTCGTGATAGGAGATATAATTAACACTTGTAGAGTTAGAGCGATAACGCTTAGCAAATACATCTCGTGACCCTAATAAGCGGGTTGCAAGCTCAGCAACATGCCCTGTATCGCCACGCCAAAAAGATTTAAGTGTGTCACGATAACGATCATTACACTCCAACCAATCACTTGGGAAACCACCTAAGCGATACCCTCCCGGACCGATATCCCATGGTTCCGCAATTAATTTTACACGACTTAAGACGGGATCTTGTAATAGTGCTTTAAAAAAAGCACTTTGTTCATTAAAAGCGCCATTTTCGCGCGCCAAAGTAACAGCAAGATCAAAACGGAATCCGTCTACTTGCATCTCTGTTACCCAATAGCGCAAAGAATCAAGTGCGAGCTTTAATGACCATGAATAATTCAGATTGACAGTATTTCCACAACCTGAATGGCTGCTATAATCGTTATAATTTCGGCTATTACCAGGAGATACTTGCTCAAAACTGTAGTAATTTTGATTATCAAAACCTTTTAAACTGATAATTAAACCATCAGTTCCCGATTCTGCCGTATGGTTATAAACCACATCCAAAATAACTTCAATTCCCTCGGCATGAAGTTCTCTCACCATTGTTTTGAATTCATTGACTGCGTCAAATTGAGCATAACGGCAATCTGGAGAGAAAAAGTTAATGGGGTTATAACCCCAGTAATTTGTTAACCCTAGTGAAGCAAGTCTTGGTTCGCTCATAAAACTAAATATAGGCATTATTTGTAAGCTAGTAATACCTAATTTTTTATAATGCTTAATACTCTCTATATCTGAAAGCCCGAGATACTTACCACGCTTTGCTAATGCTATCTTCTTATTAAGCTGACTAAATCCTTTTACATGCACTTCATATAGAATGCGATTATGAGCTGATATTTTTGGTTTCTTGACATGCTGCCAATCAAAATGATCGTCAACTACTATAGACTTAACGACCTGTGAGTCGTCGTTGTCACTTTGTGCTTGCTTAAAACTGTGCTGCACGCGACTCAATGCGCGTGCATATGGATCAATTAATAAATTATTGTCATTAAAGAGCAGCCCTTTTTCGGGCTGATAATCGCCATGCACACGATATCCATATAACTGTCCAGCTTTTACTTGCTCGATGAAAATGCTCCACATATTTCCTTGTTTGACTTCTAAGGGATAACTTGCGATCTGCTTTTCATATTTATTGAATAAACACAATTCAACTCGGTATGCACCCAAGCTGTAAACCGAAAAATGACATCCAGCTTCATCTAGATGAGCACCTAAAGGCAAAAATTGCCCACGTGATGCCGAAAATGGATGATTATCTTTATCCAATTCAAGTAATTTGTCGTTCAATTATTTTTCCTTCTTTTGTAAATAAACAGTTGATAATGGTGGTAAATTTATAACTAATGAATACGGTTTACCTTGCCATGGTTGATCTTCCGCAACAAACACACCTAATGAATCACCCATACTAAAATTGCTGCCCCAGTAGTAATGACTATCTGTATTTAGAATCACTTCATAATTGCCTAGGTCAGCTACTGCAACTCGGTAACCTTCTCGGGGAACCGGTGTAAAGTTAGAGAGACAAATAACATGTTGATCTTGTTTTAAGTTATGACGAACGAAAGAGAAAATACTATTTTCACCATCAGAATGATCTAACCATTCAAAACCTTCTTGCTGATAATCAGCTTCAAATAACGCTGTATTGGATTTATATAGGTGATTAAGATCCGATACAAGTTCTTGTTGGCCTTTATGTTTATCAAATTCGAGCAAGTCCCACTCTAGTTCTTTGTTATGATTCCACTCAGATGTTTGTGCAAATTCAGTGCCCATAAAGTTTAATTTCTTACCTGGGTGGGCATACATATATCCCATATAAGCACGTAAGTTTGCTGCTGCTTGCCATTCATCACCGGGCATTTTATCAAGCATACTTTTTTTACCATGAACAACTTCATCATGTGATATAGGTAAAACAAAGTGCTCATTGTAGTGGTATACCATCGCAAACGTCATCTCATGGTGATGATATTTACGGTACATTGGATCTTCTTGCATATAACTTAATGTGTCATGCATCCAGCCCATATTCCATTTAAACCCAAAACCTAATCCGCCATCAAAAGTGGGCTTGGATACACCAGCAAAGGCTGTCGATTCCTCGGCAATAGTCATCGCATTGGGGTATTGGCGATAAACCTCTTCATTAAACCATTTGAGTAAACTAATCGCTTCGTAGTTGTGATTTCCGCCATCCACATTCGGCACCCACTCGCCCTCATCACGAGAATAGTCCCAATACAACATAGAAGCCACGGCATCTACACGTAAACCATCGACATGGAATTTATCAAGCCATATTAATGCACTTGCAACAAGAAATTGGCGGACATTATCACGACCAAAATCATAAATGTAAGAGTTCCAATCAGGGTGCCATCCTCGGCGTGGATCTTCGTATTCATATAACGGTGTACCATCAAAACGTGCTAAACCATGCGGATCCGCAGGGAAATGAGCGGGTACCCAGTCAATAATAATACCAATTCCAGCTTGGTGACACTGGTCAATAAAGAACTTAAGATCATCCGCATCACCGAAACGACTAGTTGCAGCAAATAGTCCAACGGGCTGATAGCCCCAAGATCCATCAAATGGAAACTCCGAAATTGGCATCACTTCAAGGTGCGTATAGCCCATATCTGCGAGGTATGGAATTAACTCATCCGCTAATTCTCGATAGGTTAGCATACGCTCAACGCCATCTTCAAATTTGCGCTTCCAAGAGCCTAAATGCACTTCATAGATACTCATTGCGCTAAAGCGTTTATCACCTGTTTGCGATGCTTGCCAAGCCTGATCGTGCCATTGATAGGCATCATGATCGACAACAATAGATGAATGGGAGGGATACTGCTCAGCTTGGAAGCCAACAGGATCGGCTTTGTGTGGTAAGCGATTACCTAAGCTATCTTTAAGCTCAAATTTATAAGCACAACCAATACGTAAGTCAGGAACAAAAATAACCCAGTGGCCACACCAGCTCCGCTGCATTGGATGACGTTGCCCATCCCAATAATTGAATTCAGTAAGCAGACTCACACTTGAGGCATTGGGTGCATAAACGATAAAACGCACACCGCTAATCTTTTTATCTTCACAAGTAATGGTTTTTAATTGTGCGCCTAATGTTTTATAGACATTTTGTGGTGCTTCGTGCAATGTTGATAAACCATCGAAAGCAATATCATGAAATTGGTATGGGTCCACAAAACGATGACTACCATCTTTATAAGTGGCATTGAGTTCATAAGTAAATTTGTCTGCTAATTCAATTTCAAACAATCCTGCATCATCAACTTTTTTAAGCTGAGTGGTAGCAGTCTCAGAACCAATTGCAAATAGCTCCACGGTAATGGCATCTGGCAACCAAACTCGTAAGATAAACCCCTTTCCAGTAGGGGCTGCTATAATACCCAAACGTTCAAAAGGATTATCTAACCTGGCTCCTTTAAGTAAAGAAATTAAAGAAACATGTTCCGCACGCAGTGTGTCTTTTTGACTGACTGCATTGACTTGTTTTTTTTCAGTCTTTTTGCTTACTTTTTTAGTCATAATGTTAGGATCCAATTATTATTTTAGTCACTTATATCAAGCAAACTTAGAAATACTGTGTGCAGTATTTCCAAGTATGTATAATACTGCGCTTTATATTTTTCGAGCTAGCGTTATATCCGACAGCAACGTCTTTATTTGCTGATTTTCAAATAGCGGCTCTATATTTTGAGATAGCTTACGTTGCCAGTTTCGGTATTCGTTACTTGTGCCTGGTACGTTAACTGGTTTATCCATTTCTAAAAAATCTTCTAACTGAAGACTTAATAATGCTGATGTGCTTTTTGCTAGGTGAACCTGCAGCGCAAAGTTTAGCGTTTGGTCCATTCCTACGAATGCAGCATCTCGAGGATAGTCAGCAGGTAAACTTCCATGACCATGTAAACTATTTAATATTTGTTGTTTGCAAACTAAGCGATCTCTTAATAAGCCCTCGTAAACATCTTGTTTTGGATATAAGCCTAATTCACGACCTAAATGCAGATCTTCACAATGCCAAAAGCCCTTAATCGTAGGCATGTCGTGTGTGGCAAGTGTTGCCATCGCTTGATCAGCATAATGAGCGGGTGAAATATAACCACCATCATCAGCCTGCTCAAAGAAAAATACTTTATAAGAGTAAACACCGGCATCTTTCAATAAAACATCAATACCATCAGGTACAGTACCCAGATCTTCACCAATGACCAAACACTCATTGCGTACGCTTTCAAGTGCTAATAAGTTAAGCATATCTTCAACTGGATAATAGACATATGCGCCTTTTTCTGCACTCGCGTTATCAGGCACCCACCATAAACGTAATAAAGCCATCACGTGATCAATTCGTAATGCACCACAGTGGCTCATATTAGATTGTAATAATTCAATGAATGGCTGATAAGCAGCCTCTTGCAATTGTTCAGGGGCGATGGGTGGTAATCCCCAACTTTGCCCTAGAGGACCTAAAACGTCTGGGGGCGCGCCAACACTAATGTGCTCACAGTAAAGAGCATGGTTAGCCCAAATTTCAGAACTACTGATACCGACACCAACAGCTAAGTCACGGTAAATACCCAGAGTCATACCCAATGATTTGGCTAATTTATCCGCTTCTTGCAATTGTAATTCTGCAACCCACTGCGTGTAGCACCAGAATAAAACTTCTTGAAGGTTTTCTTTAATCCAGGTCTGTGATGCTTCGCTTTGGAATGACTGGAACGCTTCAGGCCAAACAGGCCAGCCCCAAGAATTCGCATCTAATGCTAAAAAGTGGAACTGTAATGCATCATAACTTGCTTGCTGCGTTAATGATTCCCCCTTCTCTTTTACATACTGATTGAATGCGGCTTGGCGCTTCTTACTTTTTACACTGCCTTCATTTAATGTCGCAAATAGTTCTCTTAATGCAGTCAGTTTTAACGCTGTAACACCTTCATAATCGACCCATTCTGGAGCACGTAATGCAATTAACTCTTGTTTGAATTGCTCACTATTGATTCTAGCTTGTAATGTTTTGTTGCGAGCAAATTCATCTACCGCTGTAATATCGGTATATAAAATATTTAACCATTTTCTTGAAGAAGGACTATAAGGGCTAGAATTGTCTGGTTGCGATGGGGATAGCGCATGGATTGGATTTAAACCTATAAAATCGCCACCATTTTCTTTGGTTTTTGCTAACAGTGTTTTGAGATCACTAAAATCACCAATCCCCCAGTTTGCCTCGCTTTTAAGGCAATACAATTGAACACTTGTACCCCATATTTTCTCACCTTGGGTAATTGCTTCAGGTGAATAGCAACGAGAAGGTGTGATGATCAAAGACATCGTTGCTAATGCTTCAGCAATATCTTTTTCGTAAATAGCCAAAGAATGGTAGCCGATGGGTAAATCAGCTGCTATCTCAACTTGATAACATTGAAATTCAAGATCAGAAATTTCTTTTGTAGCAACCAAGGGAAAAACTGTTGCACAAATAGTCTGCTCAATTTCACTCTTATCTTCTAAAGTGATCTTATAAATTAACGGATCAGCCGCTGAATCAATCGGTAAACGAACCTCAAATTGATAAGTCTCATTTTTCTGTAAAACTGAAACAGGCGGTAGTGGAGAAAGCCAATGCTGTTTTTCTTTTTCGTTAAAATGTGTAATTAAAGCCGAATCGTCTGCTGCATCGAACCCCATTTTTCCTATTATATTGCGAATATTCTCTTCTGAGACTTTTGCTGGGTTACCCCATGCATCAACAAAATTGGGATTTATACTTTTTAATCCCATAAACATATCTAAAGTTGAACTGGCCATTAACACACCTATTTTAATTTTCTTGAAATTCTAAATTTATAATTATAATTATATTTATATTTATATTTATATTTATCAATAATCAAACTGAACGCAGCTTTGATTATCCCCCATATGTAAAGATATCTTTATATCATATTTTAAAGTAGTGTAAATTTATTACCTAAGTCAATATGTGTAAATTAAGTACGCCGCACAATAAACGAATAAAGTGTTTATATATTTGATTTTCATGATTTAGCGCAATTAATATAAAAACCGTATTTTAGCATAGTTAATGCCGATACATGACCACTTAGCAAATAAATAACCCTAACAATAACGAGCTTAATCCTTAATTATTATTCACTTCAGGAGCCTTGAATGATTTCTCATCTCACTTTACAAAACAAACAGATATTGACTAACACCGTAAGCCTACAGGTTGATGCGCAGGGCCATGAGTTTTTAATCATTGCACATGAAAATTTCAATGCTGCCTTTGCACTGCATGGCGCCCACTTACTGCATTTTCAGTTAAAAGGACAACCACCATTAATCTGGTTAAGCAAGACGGCTAACTATGACGAGAAAAAAGCGATCCGCGGCGGTGTGCCAATCTGCTGGCCGTGGTTTGGTGCGGCGGATAAATCCTTAGGTAATGACCTACCTGCCCATGGATTTGCCCGTACCAGCAAGTGGTCTCTTAAAAATATCAATGAATTAACTCATGGTTTAGAAATTGAGCTGCTATTAAAAGACAGTCTGCAAACACGTAAAATTTGGCCCTACCCGTTTGAATTGACTTTAAAGGCAACATTAACTGATACTCTAAAATTAGAGTTAATCAGTAAAAATAGCGGTAAAAAAGCATACTTATATGGTGCAGCACTTCATACTTACTTCAATATAAGCGCCCCCGAATCGTGCCTCTTAAAAGGGTTAGCCGAGCAGTACCAAGATAAGCTAGACGCAGGGCATTTACGCAAAGGCGAGGCAAGTTTACAAATACAAGGGCCTATCGATTCTATTTACACTAAAGCATCAGCAGCCATCGCTCTTATTGATAATGGTTTTAAAAGGCAGATAAATATTAGCAATTCAGGTAACGACTCAGACGTAGTTTGGACTCCCTGGGTCGAAGGTGCTAAAGCATTTACTGATATGCCTGATGATGGGTATAAGCAAATGCTTTGTGTTGAATCTACGATTACTCGTCCAGAGGGGCAAATCGTAGCACCTAATCAGGTACATATTTTAAGCACGGTTATCGGTCAGTCCTGATGGTAATGACTTAATCATAACCAGTTAATTGCTATTTATGATCCTTTTGTTACCATAATATGAATGTAATGATCATATCTGACAGCGAATCCATTCGATATGGCACTAATATCGCTGTTTCGCTTTCTTTTCTGTGTATTAGCACATAAAATGCTGTGGTAATTTAATTACATAAATTGTTTTTTTAAACAATTGATGAATCAAAAAGTGGTTTTTAAGCTTTTATTCTTCAATTTTTACTTACTCAAAACAATTAACTTGACTAACATCAAGTTCTAGGTGCTTTTGACACCTATAATGATGACAAGTTTTAAAATCAAACCATCCATAAGGATCTAAAAATGACAATTAAAATCGGTATCAACGGCTTTGGTCGTATCGGACGTTTCGTATTTCGTGCTGCCTGTGAACGTGCAGACGTAGAAGTTGTTGCAATCAATGACTTAATCGACGTTGATTACATGGCTTACATGCTTAAATATGACTCAACACACGGTCGTTTCAACGGTACTGTTGAAGTAAAAGACGGTAACCTTATCGTTAACGGTACTACAGTACGTGTTACTGCTGAACGTAACCCTGAAGATCTTAAATGGGACGAAGCAGGCGTTGAAGTTGTAGCTGAAGCGACTGGTCTTTTCCTTACTGACGCAACAGCTCGTAAACACATCACAGCTGGCGCTAAAAAAGTTGTTCTAACTGGTCCTTCTGGCGACGTTCCAATGTTCGTTAACGGCGTAAACTTTGCAAAATATGCTGGTCAAGATATCGTTTCTAACGCTTCTTGTACTACTAACTGTCTAGCTCCTATTGCTAAAGTTCTTAACGACAAGTGGGGCATTGAATCTGGTCTTATGACTACTGTTCATGCAACTACTGCAACTCAAAAAACTGTTGACGGTCCTTCTATGAAAGATTGGCGTGGTGGTCGTGGTGCTTCTCAAAACATCATCCCATCTTCAACTGGTGCAGCTAAAGCAGTAGGTAAAGTTCTTCCTGAACTTAACGGTCTTCTAACTGGTATGGCTTTCCGCGTTCCAACTGCTAACGTTTCTGTTGTTGACTTAACTGTTAACCTTAAAACTTCTGCTACATATGAAGAAATTTGTGCAGCAATGAAAGCAGCTTCTGAAGGCGAAATGGCTGGTGTTCTTGGTTACACTGAAGATGCTGTTGTTTCTACTGACTTCAATGGTGAAACACTTACTTCAATCTTTGATGCTAAAGCGGGTGTTGCACTAACTGACAAATTCGTTAAAGTTGTATCTTGGTACGACAACGAAATCGGTTACTCTAACAAAGTTCTTGACCTAATTTCTCTTATCTCTAAATAAGATTCGTTAGTCAAAACAATGTTAAAAGCCTACGTTTACGTGGGCTTTTTTGTGTCTGAAATAAAACTGATGGCCTCCAGTAAACAGAATCTTTTTACTGGACAAAAAAAAAGAGCCTTTCGGCTCCTCATTTTCGAACCAATATCAACCTAGTTGCTATGAAATTTTTCACAAGCAAAGAGTGTATTTTCAATCAAGGTGGCCACGGTCATTGGCCCGACACCACCAGGCACTGGAGAGATCCAAGCTGCGCGCTCTTTTGCCGCTTCAAAATCAACATCACCCACAATTTTACCATTATCTAAGCGGTTGATGCCGACATCCAGAACAATAGCACCCTCTTTTATCCACTCTCCGGGAATGAAATTCGCCTGACCACGAGCAACAACTAATACATCCGCTTGCTTTACATAATGTTCTAAATCTTCGGTAAAGCGATGACAGCATGTTGTCGTGCATCCGGCTAATAACAGTTCAAGAGTCATTGGGCGGCCAACTATATTCGACGCACCAACCACGACAGCATGTTTACCTTTAATATCGACACCAATAGACTCTATCATGCTGATCATTCCGCGCGGTGTGCATGAACGCAGGAGGGGAATCCGTTGTGCTAAGCGGCCGACGTTGTACGGATGGAATCCATCGACATCTTTATTCGGAGTAATTCGCTCTATGACTAAGGTTTCATCAAGGCCTCGAGGTAATGGGAACTGCACTAAAATGCCATCAATCATTTGGTCGGCATTAAGCTCATCAATTAATGCTAATAGTGCTTCTTGACTGGTCGAACTCGGCAGGTCGAATGCTTTTGAAGCAAACCCAACTTTTTCACAAGTTCGGCGCTTACTTTGTACATATATCTGTGAAGCAGGATCGCCGCCAACCAAAATAACTGCCAGCCCGGGCACACGTAACCCTTTTGCTACCCGTGATCTAACTTTTTGTGCAACTGTATCTGTAATGACGGCTGCAATTGCTTTTCCGTCTATGATTTGTGCAGACATTGAACAACTCTCTAATAGTGATAGTTACAATTTTAGCTATTGTCGCAAAACAATCAGCGGATGTCACATGAATCATCGCCGAGCCAGCTGATTTTATCTTTTCTATTTTAAAATTAAGATCATATACTAGCGAATTGATCGGCTAGCCCGTTAATTGACTCATGTAGATAATTTAATGCAAACACCAAACTCAATGTTTATTTATAAGAACACGCTGCGTAAACTCATTTCCGACTCAAATATTCACTCTGGGTTGCGTGTATTGATAGCGATGACAATCACCTTTATTCCAGCCCTAAATAGCAATCTACTGCACTTTTTCAATCAAAACAGCCTGCATATCTCCATCTCATTATGTTTAGGAGTGATGGCAAGTGCGATTGTAGAAACAGATGATAACTACAAGGGGCGTGGTAAATTTATTGCAGCCATCGTGCTTTGCTTTTTTATCGCATCGAGCAGTGTGGAGTTGTTAATGCCCTTTCCGATACTCTTTGCATTAGGTTTATTTATTTCAAGTTTTGCTTTTATGATGCTTGCAGTTTTAGGTACACATTACAGCAAAGTTGGGTTCGGGGCTGTTTTAATTGCAATTTACACCATGATTGGTTATCAGAGCGGCATCAACTGGTATGAACAGCCGCTTTTGTTATGTCTTGGGGCGCTATGGTACGGGCTATTTTCAATAGTTTGGAATTATTATAGCCCCTACCGCTCGCTGCGTGAGCAATTAGCACAGCTCTTTTTCTCCTTAAGTCGTTATCAACAGCAAAAATCTGCACTTTTTAATGAAAAAGAGGGAACCAGCCGAGAGGGTATTTTTTCAGTTCGCCAACAACTGGCAATACAAAATATTTCTATTATGGCGCGCTTTGAACAATCTAAGCGGATTATTGAATCTCGTTTCCAAGTATGCCAACAGCAAACTGAGCTAGATAAATTGAATAGTTACTATTTTATTGCAGAGCAGATCCATGAGAGGATCAGTGCAAGTCAATATTTATATAGCCAACTTGAAAGTACTTTCGGGCAGAGTCAAATTTTAGAAGGTTACCATCAACTTCTATTACAGTTAAGCGAAGACTGTTTTCAACTGGGTATGGCAATTAATGATAAAAAAAGATACTGCCATAGTCGTCGCCTAAAATGGACTGTTAACGCCCTATCGGATCAACTTTATCTGCTTAAGCAAAAATTACATTTTTCAGATAAGAATGAAGCAACACAAGCACTACAGGCTATTTATGAAAACCTGAAGGGTATTGACAGACTGTTATTGTCGGTCAGCCAAGCGCAGCAAACTGAAGCTCCTATTCTCTCCCTAACAGAGGAAATACAGTCTAACCGGTCGGGTTTTAAACAACTGTTAAGTGCTATGACAGCAACAAACCCGATCTTTAAACATGCCGTTAGAATAAGTGTGAGCTTAGCTGCCGCATTCTTTCTTCAGCATCTTTTGAAGTTACCACAGGGATTTTGGTTGTTATTGACCGTACTCTTTGTCTGTCAGCCCAGTTTTAGCGAGACGCGTAAACGATTAGTGCAACGAAGTATCGGTACGCTACTTGGTGTTCTGCTCGGTTACCCTATCCTACTGTTAATTGATGGAATATTTGCACAAGTACTTTTATTAGTCTTTAGTGCATTCCTATTTTTTAACTATTTACGTACTAACTACGGTTTAGCCGTTATCTTTATTACCCTATTTGTTATGTTTCTATTTAACCTGCTAACCGGCACTGGGGTGGAGATTTTATCCGCGCGTATCGTTGAAACGATATTAGGTTGTGGATTGAGCATATTAGCGATCACCTTTATTTTTCCGGACTGGCAGTTCCAACGGTTCCCCTCATTAGTGAGTCAATTATTACTACTAAGTGGACGCTATTTCACACAAGTTAGTGACCAGTATCAGTATGGGCGCAGTGAAAATATTAACTATCGAATAACCCGTTTTAAAACATTTAGAAGTGATTCTATGTTAACCAGCGCTTGGCAGAGTATGCTGTTTGAACCAAGATCTAAACAGAAATTAACCAAAGAAGTTTATGCATTGGTTAACCGCTGCGATGCATTGGTTTCTTATATTGCCGCACTGGCTTCACATCGTCATAAAATGGATGATTTTGAAGAAAACATTGCATTGCAAGCTCTCATTAATGCGACTAAGAAGCAGATTTCAACAGCCTATAATCCGACCGATATTGATGATGGTGAACTAGAAAGTGCACTTCAAGAATTCAAATATCACGAAGCCAACTTATCAGGTAAGACCTTATTACTTGTCGAGCAGCTGCGCTTAATTGCGTTCACAGCTTTAGATATAAAGCTACTTTTGCAACAAGTTAATTTTGCCCGTAAGCGCAGCTAATGGCTGCAATGAGGTGTTTCTAAAGAAGCAAAACAGTGCGGGTCAAGGAAATACGACTGCAGCACAATAGGCAGAGGAAGTGTAAAATTAACGGACAAGTCATTACCAAGTTAGTGATACGTTGCGAAGGTCTAATGGCGCACTTGCGGATAACTAATTTGATTTGTCCCGATGTGACTTCAAGTTAGAAGATCAGACAGCCAAGGATGTTCTTCCCAACAACAAAGCAACACTAATCCCAGTCAAATTCATAATAAGCATCGATTGCTTGATCTAATCCGCTCGAAGCTTCAATGTAAAAACGCTTAAATATCTCATAGCGAATAGCTAATACCGTAAAACCATCAAATACTCCCACTCCATAGCTCAACTCAACGCCAGGAGCAATAGAGCCACTGATACCAACAGACTGATCATCTCCACTGCCACTTGAGGTCAATCCTAAATCTTTAATACCAAGCTGGTTACCAAAATCATTCATCACCCCCGCAGATTTATCTGCACCTAGATTGATTAACATACTGGCAATCTGACTATTGCCAATATTATCTGAACTGGCTTGTAACGATTTACCGCGCATAATGTAGGATAAGGCATCCTGCTGTGCCATAGCAGGATCAGAGAATATCACTAAGGATAATTCGTCTGGCGTGCCCGTAACACGCACGCCAGCAGTTACATTGTCTTCTATTTTATTAGGATCTCGTATTGCTTCGATAGAAAGGTAGGGTGAATCAGGTAAACCATTAAAAATAATTCTACTTTTTTGCAAAACAAGTTGCTGAGACAGAGCACGATAACTGCCTTCTACAAGATTTAACTCACCGTGTATAGTTAGATCTTTGCTACCGGCTTTACGTATTAACAAATTACCTGTAACCGTGGTGTTTAGGCCTAATGCTTCAACTTTTAATCGATCCCCAAGCTCAACGTTTAAATTGATTTTAATGGGCAAGCTAGCCGTTTTCTTTGGCACATCAGCATCGATCACGATAATATCTTTTGATACAGAAACAGCGCCTTCTGGTAGCTCTTTTACCGTTATTTTCCCCTTGTTAACTTTTATTTTTCCATTTAAAGCAATGTCATCAGCAATCAGCAAGTGCAGATCTGGGCTAACCAATAAGTCGATCTTATCATAATCAGAGAGTACTATATTATCTGCAAAAAGATGGATCTCGCCGGTTAATTTATTTATCCAGCTAAACTGCCCATTAATAGTTGCACGACTAGGCAGCTGTTCATTCTCAGTTGGCAGTGCGTGATTGATGATTTTCACCCCTTTTTTTATAGTACTACCAACGGCTGCAAGTGAACTATCAAGGAGATTCAAAGCCCCCCCTATCAGGCCATCTTGCTTGCTCTCTTCTTTACTTTGCAGTACAGATTGTCCCGTGTAGAAATGCCCTTGTACTTTTGCACTTCTATTTACAAGAGTAATAACTGCATTTAGGCGATTGATTTCAAGCGGTGAATCAAAAGTCGTGATGGCGCTATCTTGAATATTTATCTGCCCATTTATGAATGGGTTTGTTAATGGTCCGGTAATAGTTAATTCACTCTGCAGATGCCCAGTTAATTTTTCAATTTCAGGGATAAGGAGAGTAAAAGCAGAAAAATCAGCAAGCTCGAGATGAGCGCTTCCGTTGACTGTTGGCACCTTTTTATAAGGAAATATCTGTCCCTCAATGTTTGTGTTTATTAAATTTTCAGAATAAATCGTTGCCGATAAGTTGCCCATTTTGTCATTACTCGTGAGCTTGATATTAAATGTTTCAACTGGATAAATAACAAGTCCGCGCTTAGTTTTAGCAAGGTTAGCTTTAATTTCCATATTTTTAGAGAACACGCTAATATCAAATTGTGGTTTTGCTGTTTTAAACCATTTAATCTGACCATTGGCAGAAATAGCGCCTGCTATTTTAAGTTCGTTAGGTAAAAACAGATTAAGGCTAGAAAGCAGATACGAGTCAATATCAAATATCAGTTCGCCACGCTCACCGATATCCACTTTTTTAAAACACAATTTACCATTACCATCATTTTGATTGTCCGAGGATTGCCAGCAATGTGGCGTTAATTGCACACTATTATTTTTAATAGAGGCATCAATGGGGTTGATCAACGTTAATTGTTGATCAGGGAAATAGAGCCTAGCAGCGCTCAATGCACCTAACCACTTTTCATTTTCTTGAATAAGTTGAATTGTTAGATCACTAGAAATAGGTTCGCTGACCACAGAAAGATTTATTTGGTGCGCTTCAGTTTGATTTGAACTTCTCACATTTTCAATTTTGATATCAACATGATCTATTTTGTTATCTGCGACGGTCAGGTTATCTGCTGTGAGTTGTAACGTAAGTTTCGGTTTTCTAGCTGCGATAGCGACTCCTGAAAGTTTAACAGTATTTAATTTATTGCCTTGATAACTTAATCGCTCTCCTTGCAAAGTAGATTTTATCTGCATCGCCTCATTCGGACCTTGCAGATTCACTTCTGCGCTAATTTTTCCGCCACTACCAATAATCAGTTCACTCAAATCAGCAATCTGTATTTTAATATTCAAATCATTCTGCTGCGCAAGTCGACCATTAATGAGCACTTTATTTTCTGCGTTATTGACAATGACGCGCTTAAAAAAGATACCTTGCTGACTATCGCCCGTGACAGCACCACGCATTGCAAATGGATGAGCCAAAAATTGACCGCGAAGGTCAAGCTCAGGTACCGTAAATGACCACGATGGAGAATTTTTAGGATTTAATGTAACAGCTACATTTTGCTTAATAAGTCCTGAAAAATTGCCTGTATATTGTGTATTTAGCTGTGCCAAATCGATTTTATCTACAGCTAACTGCCCGCGCCATTTGATTGTCTCAGGCCAGCTTAATAAACCACTCAAGTTAACCGAACCATCTAATGTTTTAACACGAAGATATTGCAGATTTAACTGCTCTAGTCCTCCTTTTGCTTTTAAAGAGAGAGAACCTTTGGGGATATTTTGTAGCGCGTATTGAGTGCTAAAATCAATGCGGTAATCAGTTAAATTACCACTACTTTGCAACGCACCATTGGTCGATAAATATTGCACTTTACCGGTTAATGGCCAGCGGATTTGTTGCCAATCAAGCGCCACCGTATACGGTAGGTTTTCAGTAAACAAATCGACTACGGCGGTTAGCCTTAAAGACAGTTTATTAGATAAAAGTAGTTCAGTTTTTAATTTTGATAAGTCACCTGAACTCTTGATATCAAATAGTTGCCCAGATAATAATTGTACAGGTTGTAACGCCTCGATTTCCTTTACTTTCCCCTTTATGCGCATATTTAAGGGGTATTTTCCAATGAGTGTAATGTCGCCATTTAACTTGAAATCTGCTTCGGGTAGATCCATTTCAAAAGAGCGAATTGTTAATGATGGGCCAATCAAAGTAAACTGACTGGTTAATGAGTTTAACTCGAACAGCTTTTTGGCGCCCTGCTTTAGGGTGAAGTGGTGTAACTCAAGAGGATCCACAACTAAATTTATTGGTAACCGTATTTCCGGCAGATGATGTTGTA
This sequence comes from Psychromonas antarctica, assembly GCF_022267535.1. Classification (GTDB taxonomy): domain Bacteria; phylum Pseudomonadota; class Gammaproteobacteria; order Enterobacterales; family Psychromonadaceae; genus Psychromonas; species Psychromonas antarctica. The sequence goes on along the minus strand of NZ_JAHNZV010000039.1, from coordinate 7,968 downwards.
AAAGTAGAGCTGGAAATGATTCTGGGGACGGCTGCTTGTGCGTTTTTTTGCTCACTATGCTGTTGACTTTGCTGTCAGGTAAGCTTATCAGTAAGCCGTCGATAACTGTTTTTAGAGCGATCTCTTTCTTATATCCAACAACCTGCAAGTCTAAAGAATCTAAATCGATCCTTAAATCATCTACCTGTAAATGTATTTTCTGTAAATTTATTCCTTTAATATCAACCGCAATAGGCAGTTCAAATGCATTTCCAGTTGTACCTACCTCTTTGTCAGTCTCTGCTTGAACACGATTGCTAACGACAATTTTCGCATTACTGATATTGAATTCTTTTATACATACTTTATTGAATAGGCAAGACCAATCAAGCAGGTAACTTGCACTTTCTATGTGCATATTTAGCGACTCATCAATCCAACTTATATGAGAATAGCGAGGTGAATTAAATAAACTCCCCTGCTCGAGTTCAATTGAAAATCGGGGCTCAATTTTTTTAGCAAAATTAATCAACAGCTGATTTCCAGAATGGGTAAACAGCAGCGATCCGGAGATAAATAAAATAAAACAAACAGGAAACAACATAAAGATGATCGTTTTTTTTATAAAATAAAGCGCTTTAATCGTGACACTCATAATTCAGGACCTATCATAAAATGTAGAGCAATCGAATTGCTCGCATTGGTAAAAGGTTTCGCCACATAAATCCGAATCGGTCCAACGGGTGATGCCCAGACTGCGCCTATTCCGGTACTGGTTGAAATATCTTCAGAAAAATCATCTGTAGCAGTACCTGCATCAACAAAGAATGCCATTTTCCAATGACCATAAACTGGAATGCGATATTCTAGACTTGCTAATGCTAAGTATAAACCACCGACTAAATATCCAGCACTATCACTCGGTCCAATACTTTCATAATCATAACCGCGAACACTTTGATCTCCTCCAGTGAAAAAACGCATTGAAGAAGGCACATCGTCAATGGAGTCTGCATAGATAGCACCTAACTCAGTAGAGAGTAGTATTTGCTGGTCGCTGTAAGTGCGTAAAAATTTTGTTTGTCCATAAAACTTGACCAGATCGTCACTTGAGAACCACTTCTCGTTAGAGATGTCCATAGATAACAATTGTTTATCACCCCAATATGGATTCATTCCACCACGGCTACGAGTACGCCTAAAACTAATACCCGGGATAATTAATCGCGTTGTAAAATCGCGTTGTCCTTGTTGCCCATATTCATAATCATATTTGACAGAAACAGTGCGTAACCAGCTATTTGATAGACGCCAATGTCGATTCAAACTAGCAACATACTGATTAGTATCTGTATCATTTTGATTAACCTTTTTGTAGCCTGTTTGAATAGTAAGATAGTCATAAAGTGGATTTTTTAGTGGTATTTTATAAGTTAATGAAGCTTCCTGTTTAGGAATTGATGCAATAAGATTACCTTCGATAGCATGCCCATAACTATTTATCCAGGGACGCTCCCAACGAAATTTACCACGAATACCTTCGTCTGTGCTGTAGCCTAAACCGACGTTAAATGAATCTTCGGGCCGCATTGCCGCAATAACATTCAACGGAATTTGTAACGTTTGCTTATTATTAATCTCAGGTAACAACGTAATGTTTTTGAAATAGCCCGTTTCATTTATATCGGCATTAAATTTGCTTAATAGCAGAGAGTCAAATGGATCACCGACCTTAAAAGTTTGTAGTGAGCGGACCTGTTTTTCAGCGGGGAAGTCAGATCTAAAAATTAATTCTCCAAATTGATAACGCACACCACTATCAAACCAGAGGAACACGGTTGCGCTATTTTTTTCACTACTCACTTCAACTAGCGCTTTGTCATATCGCGCATCAAAATAACCGCGTTTTTGAGCAATGCTTTTGAGGCTACTTTTAGCGACTTCGTATTGCCCATGGTCTAAAATATCGTTTAATTTCAGTGGAAAATGCGCAAGTAATTTTTTAAAATGCGGATCATTTTCTCCTTCCCCCGCTAATTTAATATCCAACACATTAATCCGAGTTTGCACACCGGGGTTGATAGTGATAATGACGGTTTGTTTGCCGATATCACCTGATACTGTCATTTCCATTACGACTTGATAATAACCTAAAGCAATTAACGCCTCACGAGCAGATTCTTCAACACGCGTTAAGTACCTCTCATTATTCGCATCTCTAGGCTCACTTAACCCAGCCAAAAAAACCGATACATTAGTTTTCGCGTGCGCATCTGTCCCCTTAATATCAAATTCGACTTTGCACACAGCGACAGTATGAAAAAAGACAATTAGCAGTAAAAAGGGAAGTTTAAAAATATTCATTACAGTTTCTATTTATCCAACCCACTTACAATCGGGAGTGCTGTTTTGTATAAAAGTTAACGGCTATTATAATAGTTAAGCTTATCAATGTTGACGAAACAACCTTGAGTTAAAATTAATAGCTGATATATGTCTAATAACGAACAATCAGTCTGCTTTAACGGCCTGAGGCGTGGATATTGGCATTGGCTAACATTTACCTTGTTAGGAAGCTGCTACTTTACAGATCTGCAATAAAATTTCAAAGTGTTAATCGTTGATTTAGCGGCATAACATGCTAACAAATCAATTTAAAAGATGACGGGTGGCTTGGCGGGATGTTTAAAATAAAAAACAGCTGTGCATCGAAGCACAACTGCTTTTTAATCATAATATTGTAAAGTTAAAAGCGCTTACCGTTTTGCAGCGCTTCGATGCGTTTTTCAAGAGGAGGATGTGACATGAACAAACCCCCACTGCGTTTTCCTGAGATACCAAACGCCATTAAGCTCCCCTCTAAATGTGGTTCACTGCCTTTTTGTAAGCGTCTTAATGCAGCAATCATTTTGTCCTTACCCACCAATTCAGCCGCACCTGCATCCGCGCTAAATTCGCGTTGTCTTGAAAAGTACATCACAATCGTACTCGCTAAAACACCAAAGACCATTTCTAACAGAAAAACAATAATAAAGTAAGAGAAGCCATGGCCAGAAGACTCGTCATTATTATTGCTTAATGCGTTATCGATTACGCCACCCAATAAACGCGCAATAAAAATAACAAACGTATTAACCACCCCCTGAATTAAACTTAAGGTGACCATATCACCATTGGCAATATGGCTTATCTCATGCGCCAAAACAGCCTCAGCTTCATCACGTGTCATGGTGTCCAATAAACCGCTACTCACGGCCACCAATGCCTTGTTTTTATTCATCCCGGTGGCAAATGCATTGCTTTCAGGGGCATTGAAAATTGCAACTTCAGGCGCCGTAATACCCACTTTTTGTGATTGCACGTTAATAGTATTAACCAGCCAACGCTCCATTTCATTGCTTGGATGTTCAATAACGACAGCCCCCGTGCTGCGTTTTGCCATCCATTTGGAGATCGCCAATGAGATAAACGAGCCACCAAAACCAAAAACAGCTGCAAGCACCAGTAATCCACCGACGCTACGAGTGTCAACACCAGTAAAAGCAAAAATCAGATTAAGGACAATACCTAGCACTAAAATAACGGCTAAATTGGTCATTAAAAATAATGCGATACGTTTCATAGTCACCTCAAAAGTAATAATAATTTATAAAGACATAATATGACTAATATTACAATTTACAAGATAAATATAAATTATTTTTGTAAATAATTGCCTCCTCTGTAAATTTGATTTATCGTGTAATGCCATATAAATAAAAGGAAAGAAGCATGGCTTTAGCAAGTGCAAGACATATCCTCGTTAATTCAGAAGAAAGCTGTATTGAACTCAAACAACAGATAGAAGCTGGCAGTGATTTTGCTGATTTAGCAAAACAACATTCATCTTGCCCATCAGGTGCGCAAGGTGGTGCGTTAGGTGAGTTTGGACCCGGGATGATGGTCCCCGCGTTTGATAAAGTAGTTTTTAGCGCACCGATTGGTGTGGTACAAGGACCGGTAAAAACACAATTTGGTTACCATTTATTAGAAGTAACAAGCCGTAACGACTAACCTCTTTTGTACGGCATGCTGTTACTTCAAATCACAGCGAATCGCTAAATGGTGATATTCATTGCCAGAAAATCTTGATTTAGAGCCACTAGCTAATCAACCTTCTGCCTAGAATTTCATCATTTAACGTCATGCATTTTCTACATATTCAGGTGATATGAGCATAAATCAACAACGTCACATTGAAGTATTAAAAATAAGCACCTTGACTAAGCCGTTACAATATTATTTTCTGGCTGGATAAGCCCTTGCTGTATGAATGTAGAAAAGTGTTCAATCAATTTTGTTATGCTTGCTGGTAAGGTATCAAAATCAATATTATCAATGAGGTTTTTTATCTCGAGTCCCAATTCTGTATCACCTTGAATGGAGAGCCGACGCTGGAAAAATAGTGTATCAGGGTCTTCTTTTCGGCCAGCAATCAGAATTAATTCATTAACAGCAGCAGAAAAAGTAACATCGCTATGTTCACACTGTTCTTCGATAATCAATTTATCCGATGCATAACTTAAAAACCAAGTTAGCTTCAGATCTGTGATTTCTATTTTTAACCATTTATCTTGTAAAAATACTAAATCGCCCTCTTCAATTGCATCTGAAAACACCTTCCCTAACAAATCGGCAAGCATTTTTTTTTGTACAAAAAAAGGTAGTAAGGCACTCGGAAATGCAAGTACTTTGGGCGCGTTAGTAACCAGTTGATGGCGAATAGTTGTAAATGTAGATTTAAACATAGGAATTCTCGCTGCTTATAATCTTCATATTATAAGGGCAGACAAGCACAAAGATACTGGCCTAAATCAAAATTGTATTTATCTGTTAATTACTATGAGGATACCTGCCCTATATCAATAAAAGAATCTGTTGATTTTTTACAATTGCGCAGCTTAATATAGTTAGGAGCTTTAATGGAACTTCTCTGCCCAGCCGGTAGCTTACCTGCTTTAAAAAAAGCCATTGATTGCGGTGCTGATGCCGTTTACATCGGTTTAAAAGACGATACCAATGCGCGCCATTTTGCGGGTTTAAACTTTACTGATAAAAAACTTGTCCAAGGCGCGCAGTATGTTGCCGATCATCATAAACATCTGCATATTGCCATTAACACCTTTGCGCATCCTGGTGGTGAAAAACGCTGGCAGAATGCTGTCGACAAATGTGTTGATTTAGGTGCTAATGCAGCCATTATCGCGGATATTGCGACACTTGATTATGCGGCTAATAAATATCCCGAACTCGAACTACATCTGTCAGTGCAAGCGTCAGCGACAAACACTGCCAGCATTGCTTTTTATAAACAAAATTTTAATATCAAACGGGTGGTTTTACCTCGTGTTCTGTCTATTCAACAAGTAAAACAGCTATCTCGGAATACCGATATTGATCTCGAAGTTTTTGCTTTCGGGAGTTTATGTATTATGGCTGAAGGACGCTGTTATTTATCATCTTATTTTACCAGTGAATCACCTAATACGGTTGGCGCTTGTTCACCGGCTAAATACGTTCGTTATCAAGAAACTGATAACGGCCTAGAAAGCCGCTTAAATAATATTTTAATTGATCGGTATCAAAGAGGCGAAAATGCTGGATACCCAACACTCTGTAAAGGGAAGTTTATTGTCGATAATAACCTTTATCATGCCCTTGAAGAACCTACCAGCTTAAATACCTTGGCCATGCTACCTGAACTTATGGGGGCTGGGATCAGATCGGTCAAAATTGAAGGTCGTCAGCGCAGCACCGCATATGTTGAACAGATAACTCGCGTGTGGCGCGAGGCAATCGATACTTATCAAGCGGATCCCGATCACTATCAGGTCAAAGAGAGCTGGGATGAGACACTAGCAAATGTATCAGAAGGCAGGCAAACAACATTGGGTGCCTATCATCGTGATTGGCAATAAATTTAAGGAATGTAAGTGAAAATATCTTTAGGCCCCCTTCTCTATTACTGGCCAAAACAAAAAGTAGAAGATTTTTACCAACAAGCAATCACTAGCGAAGCCGATATTATCTATTTAGGTGAAACAGTGTGTAGCAAGCGTCGTGAATTAAAGTCACGAGACTGGATTGAGCTTGCCAAAGCCCTAGAGGGTCAAGGTAAAGAGATTATTCTTTCAAGTATGGCGCTTTTAGAAGCCCCATCTGAAGTGAAAGTATTACGTCAGCTTTGTGAAAATGGTGTCGTTAGCCTAGAGGCAAATGATGTTGGTGCTATTCAATTATTATCAGAAAGCAAACTGCCTTTTATTTGTGGTCCTGCCATTAACTGCTATAACGCCAGTGTTATTAAGTTATTTGTTAATAAAGGGATGCAACGTTGGGTGATGCCTGTCGAGCTATCTCGTGATTGGCTTGCCAAAACATTAACTGATTGTGAGGACTTAGGTATACGCAGCCAATTTGAAGTTGAAGTTTTTGCGCATGGTTTTATGCCTCTAGCTTATTCGGCACGCTGCTTTACGGCTCGCTCGGAAAACAAAGGCAAGGATGATTGTGAATTGTGCTGTATTAAGTATCCCAATGGCCGCATCACTACGACGCAAGAAGGTCAGCAAGTTTTTATTTTAAATGGTATCCAGACACAATCAGGCTACTGCTACAATCTACTTAATGATTTGCCCTCAATGCAGGGGATGGTGGATATTGCACGGATCAGTCCAACAGGCAGCGAAAGCTTTGCAACAGTTCAACAATTTAGAGACGCGCTTAATGGACAGGTAAACTACCTACCACTTGACAGTAAAGAATGTAATGGCTTTTGGCATCAAATAGCTGGGCTAGAAAAACACTAACAGCACCTTTCTGCCACGGTATATGTTTTAAAAACCGCAAAAAAGGGAGCTTAATAAGCTCCCTTGATATTATTCTATTTTTCAATAAACCTAAGCGACTTTCTGCTTTGCTTGTTTCTTGATTGGCATCACTTGCGCATCAATCTGACTACTAGGATTAAATTTATCGACAATTACGGCACAAGCCGCATCACCCGTTATATTTAGCGCAGTACGAATCATGTCAAAAATACGGTCGAGTGCAAATAATAAAGGTAATCCCTCAATTGGAATACCAGCAGCCAGTAAGACGGCTACCACTAGGAAGGAAGGACCCGGTACGCCCGCTTGGCCAATCGCTCCGATAGTTGAAGTCAAAATAATCGCAACATAAGCCGCAAAGCTAAGATCGATATTAAATACTTGAGCGAAAAAAACAGCAACTAAACCATAATAGATAGCATTACCGCTCATATTAATTGTCGCACCTAATGGTAGGACAAAAGAGGCAGTAGAATTAGAAATATTAAGATCCTTTTCTACCGTATCCATTGTAATAGGTAACGTCGCCATAGAGGATGCTGTCGAGAGTGCAACAGCTTGTGGGCGTTTCATCGCTGAGATAAATTGACTAACGGGCATATTTGAAAATAGTTTGATAAGTAATGGGTAAAAACCAAAACCAAAAATCAAAATGGCCCCTACATAAACAACAAACAGTTTCATAACGGTGGTCAATACATCAAAACCAAAGGTGCCTACCGCATCGGCCATCAGTCCAAATACACCAATAGGTGCAATACGCATCACCACGTTGATCATCCAAACAAAAGCATCAACCAAACCGTTAAGAATATTCAGTAAAGGTTCGCTACGTTTCTTCTCAACTTTTGATAGTGCAACACCTAAGAACAGGCAGAAAACCAATATTTGTAGAATATTCGCATTGTTTAGGGATTGAAAAACATTAGTGGGTATAATGCCTAATACGGTTTGGAAAAAACCAGGCACAGACCCTTTGTCTGCATATTCATTCCTGATTACCCACATTACTCAGCCAATATTGGATGAAAAGTAAACTATACTCATAACATACTCAAATTAGGAGTGTGAACATGAGTAAAAATAAAGTTCAACACCAGCATGGATATAGTTTGCCTGA
>NZ_JAHNZV010000038.1 GCF_022267535.1 Psychromonas antarctica | reverse complement strand
GGAATATTCACTTTTAAAGAGGGGAATAGTAATTTTTTCATTTATAATGGTTTTTACAATTTTTCACACTTAAATCATAGCAATTTTGCTAATTAGATGATCTATCTTCGGCGTAATGGAAAGGGATGAAAGTAAGGTCTTTGTTGCAGTAACTATTTGTTGTAACTATAAATAAACAACAAAAAAATATGCTTTGAGTTTAACTAACATTCATTTTAACAAGCATAAATAGTCAATTTGCTATTGGCAATAGCATGAGCACAGAACCCAATACCACTCCCCATTTTAGAAAGGCTAAAGTTGGACAAAAAAATACCATCACAAAGGATGGTATTTAATAAATAAAAAACAACTTACTAACCAGCCAAGTCATCAAAAAAGGTTTTGAAGCTTTTTAGAAAACCATCAGACTTCGGTTTATGCTTTTTTGAACTCGAAGAACATAATGCATCAAACTCTTTTAATAATTCACACTGCTTAGTTGATAATTTTACGGGTGTTTCAACAATAACTTTGCACATCAAATCACCCGTAGTCTGACTACGTACTGACTTAACGCCTTTATTACGCATGCGATACATACGACCCGTTTGTGTTTCCGGCGAAATTTTCAGCTTCACTCGGCCATCAAGTGTTGGTACTTCAATTTCACCACCTAATGCAGCGTCTGTAAAACTAATAGGCACTTCACAATGAAGATTATCACCATCACGAACAAAAACGTCATGTTGACGCACATTCATTTGCACATATAAATCACCAGCAGGCGCGCCATGCTCTCCCGCTTCCCCTTCTCCACTTAGACGGATCCGATCGCCCGTATCAACACCAGCTGGAATTTTAACTGATAAGGTTTTACTGCGTTGATAACGCCCTTCACCATGACATTTATTGCAGGGATCCGTAATGATTTTTCCCTTGCCATGACAAGTAGGACAAGTTTGATTAACAGCAAAGAAACCCTGACGCATCTGCACTTGGCCTTGCCCATGGCAGGTGCCACATGTTTTTGCTTGTGTACCTGTTTTGGCACCAGAACCATTACACTGCTCACAATGCACAAGTGTAGGTATTTGGATCTCTTTGGAAATACCTTTTACCGCTTCTTCAAGCGTTAAATCCATATTATAGCGAAGGTCTGAACCCTGCTGAGGTCGCTGCGCACCACCTCGACGACCACCACCAAAAATATCACCAAAAATATCACCGAATTGATCACCAAAATCAGCCTGCCCAAATCCACCTCGACCTTGACTCGCGCCTTCATGACCATATTGATCATAGGCAGCTCTCTTCTGTGGTGTGCTTAGAATTTCATAAGATGATTGCAGTTCTTTAAACTTTTCTTCAAGTGCACTATCACCTTTAGTGCGATCTGGATGATATTTCATCGCCAAACGTTTATAGGCTTTTTTTATCTCTTTTTCTGTTGCGCTTCTATCAATACCAAGCACTTCATAACAATCACGTTTTGCCATCTTACTTCTCATAGTTGCTGTGTATACCCAAACTACTTGGCTATATTTGAAAAAAACATGCGGACTATAGAGAAATCCATAATCCGCATTATTTAATAACAATTACTAATTCATTGAAATTTTAATAAATTCTGAATTATTTTTTATCATCGTTCACTTCTTCAAACTCAGCATCAACAATATCGTCATCCTGCTTTGCCTTTTTCTGTGGTTGCTCTGCGCCACCAGGTTGCTCTGCTTGTGCTTTTTGTTGTGCGATTTCCATTAGCTTTTGTGACGCTTCAGCAAGTGCTGTTGTTTTTGCTTCAATAATATCTTTATCTTCGCCTTTAGCTGCTGTTTCTAACTCTTTTACAGCGGCTTCTATTTTTTCTTTTTCATCAGCAGCTAATGCATCACCCGCTTCTGCAATCTGTTTGTGCGTGCTGTGAACCAATGCGTCAGCTTGGTTACGTGCTTTAACTACTTCTTCAAACTGTTTGTCTGATTCAGCATTCGCTTCGGCGTCATTAACCATTTGCTGAATCTCTTCGTCAGTAAGCCCAGAGTTAGCTTTGATGGTGATTTTTTGTTCTTTATTAGTATCTTTATCTTTAGCAGATACATGTAAGATACCATCAGCATCCATATCAAATGTCACTTCTACTTGTGGCGTACCACGAGTTGCAGCTCGGATCCCTTCCAAATTGAATTGACCTAATGATTTATTATCTGCAGCACGCTTACGCTCACCTTGTAAAATATGAATGGTTACTGCGCTTTGGTTATCTTCTGCGGTAGAGAATGTTTGTGATTGTTTAGTTGGGATAGTCGTGTTTTTATCGATTACCTTAGTTAAAACACCACCCATGGTTTCGATACCCAATGATAATGGCGTAACGTCTAATAGCAATACGTCGGTTTTATCACCAGAAAGTACCGCACCTTGAATCGCAGCACCCATTGCAACCGCTTCATCTGGGTTAACATCTTTACGCGCTTCTTTACCAAAAAACTCAGCAACTGTTTTTTGTACAAGCGGCATGCGTGTTTGGCCACCAACGAGGATAACATCATTAATTTCGCCAACACTCAGATCAGCATCTTTTAATGCGATACGTAAAGGCTCAAGTGTTGCTTTAACCATGTCTTCAACAAGCGATTCAAGTTTCGAACGAGTGATTTTGATATTTAAATGTTTAGGGCCTGATGCATCGGCGGTGATGTAAGGTAAATTGATATCAGTATGTTGCGCACTCGATAGTTCAATTTTTGCTTTTTCAGCGGCTTCTTTCACACGCTGCATTGCCAGTGGATCTTTAGTCAGATCAAAACCTTGTTCAGATTTAAATTCAGCCACTAAAAAGTTAATTAAGCGGTTATCAAAATCTTCACCGCCTAGGTGTGTATCACCGTTTGTCGCTAATACTTCAAATGTTTTTTCGCCGTCAACTTCATCAATTTCAATAATTGAAATATCAAACGTACCACCGCCTAAGTCATATACAGCGATAGTGCTATCACCTTTAGCAGTATTAACGCCGTAAGCAAATGCAGCCGCTGTTGGCTCGTTAATAATACGCTTAACATCAAGTCCGGCAATACGTCCCGCATCTTTCGTAGCTTGGCGTTGTGCATCGTTAAAATAAGCGGGAACAGTAATAACCGCACCCGTTACTTTTTCACCTAAATAGTCTTCTGCTGTTTTTTTCATTTTTTTCAATACTTCAGCAGATATTTGCGGAGGAGCCATTTTGTTTCCACGCGCTTCAACCCATGCATCACCATTGTCAGATTTAACAATTTTGTAAGGCATTATTTTGATATCACGTTGTACTTCTTCATCTTCGAAACGACGACCGATTAAACGTTTAATCGCAAAAAGAGTATTTTGAGGGTTTGTTACTGATTGGCGCTTTGCTGGTTGACCAACTAACGTCTCTCCCTCTGTATAAGCGATAATTGAAGGCGTTGTACGATCACCTTCTGCATTTTCAATAATTTTAGCAACATTACCTTCAAGCACTGAAACACATGAATTTGTTGTGCCTAAATCAATACCAATTATTTTACCCATTTTACTTTTCTCCAAACTTAATTTGATTAGTCATTGTTTTGTAAGCTGTCTAAGACGTATTTATATTTACTATTTAAAAACACATCGTCGCTTCGATACGTTATATATGAGGTGCTATTTTTTACTTTCAAGGTGTAATAATAAAAAAAATGCTTTTTATTATTACCTTGTGTACTAAAAAAAAAGGCGCGTTATCACCTTTGAAAAGTTACTCCGCAGCCTTTGATACAACTACCATCGCAGGGCGAAGTAAACGGCCATTCAATTCATAACCTTTCTGCATCACAACGATTACCTGATTAGCAGCGATTCCCTCAACCGATTGCATACTCATTGCTTGATGCTTTTCTGGATCAAATGCTTCATTTGCTGGATCTATAATGGCTAAACCAAATTTTTCAATCGTTGAAAGTAAAGATTTAAGCGTTAACTCAACTCCATCAATCATAGGTTTTAATGCATCATCTTCTTTGTCTGCGTGGCTAATGGCCATTTCCAAACTATCAATAACAGGTAAAAGCCCTTCAGCAAATTTATCAAGTGCATATTTATGTGCTTTTTCGATATCCAGAGTTGCACGGCGACGTACATTTTCCATTTCAGCTTGCGCACGGACAACAGAGTCTTGCTGCTCTTTTATTTGTTGTTCAGCAAGGGCTAATTTTTTGCCTAATTCAGCAATTTTATTGGCCTCTGCTGGCACTTCGACTGTCGCCTCTGTTTCTGCTGATTCAACAATCGCTTCAACTTGCTCGTCTGGTGTTACTTTCTGTTCTTCTGTCATCATTTAATCCCAAATGCTTATTCAATTATATTAGTGTTCTTTATTATGGGGCTAGCAATAATAGTTTCAAGCCCGTTGTGCCAATATGGGGAAATTATTTATACCCCGGTTAAATTAAGCAAATTACTATTATAAAAATATTTAATCAGGTTATACTCAAAATCAAATACATTTTGCCAATTTAAAGAGGCTTTATGCACGTCCAAGAGACCTGTCTGACTGAATTTAAAACCATTGGTTTAATCGGAAAACCGCAACATTCAGAAGCAGCCCAAACGCTGCTTGCTCTATCTTCTTTCTTACAAAAGAAAGGGGTAGAGATAATTGTGGATTGCCGTATTGCAGATGAACTGGCGATTAAATCAACCCGCAGCGCCAATCTTGTCAAAATAGGTGAATTATGCGATTTAGCGATCGTCGTTGGCGGTGATGGATATATGCTAGGTGCGGCACGCGTTTTGGCTCGCTTTGATATTGCTGTAATAGGTGTAAATAGAGGTAACTTAGGGTTTTTAACCGATCTTGATCCCGATAATTTTGAGCACCCGCTTGAGGAAGTACTAAAAGGAAATTATCAAGTAGAAAATCGTTTTCTACTTGATGCGCAAGTATATAGTCATGGACATATGAAAAGCCGCAATACCGCTGTTAATGAAGCGGTATTACACCCAGACAAAATTGCCCACATGATTGACTTTGAAGTTTATATCAACGATAACTTTATGCTAAATCAACGTGCAGATGGTTTAATTATTTCCACTCCCACCGGGTCAACCGCATACTCCCTGTCGGGTGGGGGGCCAATTCTAACGCCAAATATTGATGCGATCAGTTTACTGCCGATGTTCCCGCACACACTAAATAGCCGCCCCATAGTAGTCGATGCAAATAGCTCTGTGCGTCTTAAAATTTCAGAAAACAATAGCACCGAGATGCAGATCAGTTGTGATAGCCACGTTAATTTATCAGTATTGCCTGGTGATGAAGTGGTTATCAGAAAAACCAAACACAAATTAAAATTAGTACATCCACAGAACTACAACTACTTTCATGTATTGCAGAGTAAATTGGGCTGGGGAAATAAGCTTTTTTGATCCTGCTAGGTTAGCCAAGTAAAGTCGCACTGGCTTGTCATTAGTTTTATGGCTGCTCTTTGGCATACGACAGAGCATAACTCTTCTTTACTGCAAATTATGCAACTGCGCGTACGCCCATGATACCTCTACGATGGGTTAGATGAAGATTGCAATAGGAAATTTATAACAAAATACTCGTTAACACTTTACTGTTCAAAAAAACAGTATTACACTGTACTTACAAACAGTTGTTCTACAGCGTGTCCGAGGTGTGAAAATTATGCTTACTCAATTAACTGTGCAACATTTTGCCATTGTTCAATTTTTAGAATTGGAATTCCATCAAGGAATGACCACCATTACAGGTGAAACAGGTGCAGGTAAATCGATTGCCATTGACGCACTTGGGTTATGCATTGGCTCACGGGCTGATGCGAATATGGTGCGAGTGGGTACAGAAAAAGCGGAAGTTAGCGCACGATTTAATTTAAGTGACACGCCACACGCACAGCAATGGCTTAAAAGTAACGATCTTGAAGATAATTTAAGTGACCACAACGAATGTTTATTACGTCGCATAATTACTAAAGAAGGCCGTTCACGCGCTTACATCAACGGCACCCCCGTACCACTTTCGCAGCTCAAAAGCTTAGGACAGTTATTGGTCAACATCCATGGCCAACATGCTCATCAGAGTCTGCTAAAAAACGATATTCAACTGTCGATTATAGATGAATATGCAAATCATCATGCATTGCTTCAAAAAGTAAAAGATACCTATCAAGGTTGGTTCTTTCTAAATAAGCAATTAAAGCAGCAGCAACTTTATCAACAAGAAAAACAGGCGCGTAAACAACTGCTTGAATATCAAATTGTAGAGCTCGACGAATTTGCATTGAGTGAAGATGAATTTGAGAACATTGAACAAGAGCATAAGCGTTTAGCAAATAGCGGCGCTTTGCAGGAAGCTTGCAACCTCAGCTTAAATCATTTAATTGATGGTGATGAGCTCGACTCTCTGAGCTTATTGCGTAAAAGTGTGTCTTTACTAGAAACACAAATGGGTAATGATGCAGATTTACAAGCCATTGTTGCCAACTTGCAGGAAGCGGTGATACAGATCGAAGAAGCCAGTTATGAACTGCGCCATTTCAATGAAAATTTAGAGCTTGATCCTGAGCAATTTCAGCAGTTAGAAAATAGGATGAGCGATGCCTTAGCGCTTGCTCGTAAACATCATATACAGCCGGAATTTCTTTATAGTCACCATCAAAAATTAGGCAAAGAATATAAACAGCTAAATAACAGCGAAATACAGATCGAGCAACTCGCTCATGATTTACAACAAGCAGAAAAGGACTACTTTAATCATGCTAGCAAGCTCAGCCAAAGCCGTTTACGTTATAGCAAAGAACTCAGTAAAAAAATAACGGAAAGCATCCAGCAACTGAATATGCAAGCCGGTAAATTTCACGTTTCATTAATTCAAAACGATAGAAAACAGTTAAGCCCCCTCGGTATTGATAATATTGAATTTCAGGTGGCGACCAATGCAGGGCAAAGTTTACAAGAGCTCGGCAAAGTTGCATCCGGTGGTGAGCTATCACGAATTGGTCTCGCTATTCAGGTCATTATTAGCCAACGAGTTTCCACTCCAACACTTATTTTTGATGAAGTAGATGTCGGTATTAGTGGTGCAACCGCTGCGGTAGTGGGTAAACTATTGCGCAGTTTAGGCGAAAATACGCAAATATTGTGTGTTACCCATTTACCACAAGTGGCTGGTAATGGTCATCAACAGATGTATGTGGATAAGCACAACAATGGTAAAACAACCAACACGACAATGGTTACACTCAATAATCAAGATCGCATCAATGAATTAGCCCGCTTATTAGGTGGAAATAGCATTACCGAACGTACCCTCGCCAATGCACAGGAGTTACTAGTGCAATAGAACATTACTTCTCTGCTTAGGATAAAGAAGCCTGGCCATTAGATGAAATAGTGACACTATTTAAAGATCAAAGTGGAGCGCACTTTGATCCCAAACTTGTTGAGCTATTATTAAATAACCTGCCTAAGTTTATTAAAATTCGCGAAAAACATCCAAATTAGCCCTGCTTTCAAAGCACAGCAAAGCCTATCAAGCGCAACATATAACCATCGCCAGGCTGCAGATAATTGTTTATTCATGTGTTAGTAATTATTTATATAATCGCTTTACTACTTAACCTCATCTCGGGATAATAAAAGCGTAATTATCTTTAATATCAAAAGTTAAGACTTTACATTATGCAGTGTTGGTTGCCTTGTGTAGTTCAATCAAGTCATGGGCTATTCTAGCTGAATTAACACAGAAACACACTGAAGTAGGTGTGCTGTATCGATTTACTTATCCCGAACTGAGGTCACCTATGAAAGCTATTTTTCTATTACTACTTTTGCCTTTTGTACTCGCCGGTTGTGCACAGATACCCGCTCCACAAAACATCCCTTGGACTAGTCACCAACAGCAGATCAATGAATTAAATGAGTGGGATTTCACTGGTAAGCTTGCGCTTATTACACCTAAAGAGCGACACAGCCTAAATATTTATTGGTTGCAATCCGGTGATGATTTTCATATTTCCTTAACTACATTCTTGGGTTCAACGGTTTTAGATGTGAAAAAAACACAATTTGGGACGCAAATTATCGATAATAATGGTGATCTATTTTTTGGGATGGACACAGAAGTTTTAATTAATAAATTATCAGGATTAATTATCCCAATTGATCTTTTACAGCAATGGATTAAAGGTAATCCCAATGATGCTATTTACCAACTAAACGAAAATAATCAAGTGCTCAGTTTATCCGGTATTGATAAAAACAGAGCTAATTGGATTATTGATTACAGTGATTACAAAGTGACTCAAGGAATTTATTTACCGCATAAATTGCAACTTAAACGTGATCATTTACGTTTGAAATTTGCTATTTCAAAGTGGCAAATTAATCATGCTAATATGGATAGTCATTGATAAATAAAATTCGCGGATGGTAATAAAGCAAGTGGCAACTTAGTGCAAAGGCCTCCTCTTTCTTACTCTCGTAAATCACTTGACTTGCCCTCTGAACTCATCTATTCCCTATTCGGATCTACTTTTGTAGGGGAGTTGTATTGGAAATTAAGGATAGTGCCTCCCTCTGTTCAATAACATTCATTTCGAACCTGTCCCTCCTATTCGCCATCGACTACCTATCGTTTAACCCTTTTTTGTGAGGGCAGGCGCATTATCTACCGACAACTAGTCTAGTATTTCATTGCCACATGTTTTTTTCGAATATTTATGATTTTAAGGTGTAAAGCTAAGATAGACGCTAAATATGGCGATTACTATCTTGTTGGCCAACGTCATCGACCACTAGCTTGCCTAATATATAAAAGGAGAAGCTGGTCATGTCTTTATTGCCCCTATCAGATGAACAACAAGATATTCCACAATACCCCGGTTTAGCGACTGTTATTCATGGCAATGGCGCGGTTGCCTATGTCATGGATCATGTTTGCGGTGGTGTGATTGGCTATCCCATCACACCTTCGACAGAAATTTCTGAATTATATGAAGCATTTAGAGCTCAGGGTGGATGCAATGTTTGGGGAAAGCATCCCTTTTTCTTTGAACCTGAAGGTGAGCACTCCGCGCAAAGTGGGGCATTAGGCGCCGCGTTAACGGGTGGAAAATACATTTCCAATGCGTCATCCAGTCAAGGTATTCTGTACGGATTAGAATCACATTATGTGACAGTCGGCAAAAAAGCAGCAGGCTTTGTACTACATGTTGCCGCGCGCTCTGTCTCTCGTCATTCACTCAATGTAATGGCTGGCCATGATGATGTTTACGCCCTGCTCTCTGCTGGCTATACCATATTATTTGCTAGTAACGCTCAAGAAGCAGCCGATTTAGCGGCTATTTCTTATCGCGTCAGTGCTCTCTCTCTTATTCCAGTTGCTAATACTATGGATGGTTTTGCCACTAGCCATATCCAAAGTGAAGTCAACCTACCTGAGCCTGAACTACTAAAACAGTATCTCGGCGATCCAAGCGCTCGTATTAGCGCACCAACAGAAGCACAACGTATGCTTTATGGTGCGAAGGGAAGAGTATGGCAGCTCACCCAGTTTATTGATAAGTATCAGGGGGAGTTTTGGCCTGATCAATGCCAAGAATTGAAAAACTATCTTGATCAGCATGCTGAGCAATTAGAGCAAGACGGTAATGGCCTGCAGCTCAGTGAAACAAACGAATTTGTCCCAACTCTGTTACAAAAAAAATGGCGGCGGACATGGCTAAACGCCTATCAGAAAGACAGTCGTCAACGCGTGCCTGCTTTGGTTGACACACACAATCCCGGCTTGACCGGAGGCGTACAGAATCAACCTGACTTTCAAGCTGGAATCGTCGATCATCACACTCACTTTATGAGTGATGTGCCGCGATTTGTTGAACAAGCAATGAATGAATACGCACAATTAACTGGCCGACAATATCAACCGATTATGGAATTTTTGTGCAGCGATGCGCAATACTTGTTGCTCGGTTTGGGTTCGGTGACTGATGATGCCGAAGCCGTTGCCAATTACCTACGCAGCCAAGGCCATAAAGTGGGCGTGCTTTCCATTAAGCAGCTGCACCCATTTCCTGAAGCACAATTAATAGAAAAACTAGCGGGTAAGAAAGCAATCACCATTCTTGAGCGTTGTGATGAAACACGCCTCACTGAACGTATCACACGTGCATTATTTAAAGCCACTGAAAACGCACTTACTCTGCGCCATAAAGGCATAATACCGCTCGTTCATCCACCGCAAGTCAATACCGGCATATTTGGATTAGGTGGTCATGATCTACAACCACGTCATCTTATCGCCGCATTTGAGAATATGTTTGCACCGAGCAGTAAAGCGTTCTTTTATTTAGGCAGTCAGTTCTTTGAATATCAAGCATCGGGTGTTTTAAATGAGGCTCAGCAACGTCTGCGTCAGGCCTATCCAGATACTGAGTTGATGGCGTTAGATACCGCTGAAAATCCCAACTTGTTACCAGCAAGCGCGATACGTATCCGTTTCCACTCTGTTGGAGGTTACGGCACCATTGCAACGGGTAAACTGCTTACGGATATACTTGCCGGTGCACTCGGTTTACATTCTAAATCGATGCCCAAATACGGATCCGAAAAAAGCGGTGCACCGACTAACTTCTTTATCACCTTATCACCAGAGCCTATCAAAATCACTAACGCCGAACTTCAGCAAATTGAAGTTGCTTTGTCACCTGATCACAAAGTCTTCATGCACACTAATCCACTTGTAGGGCTGACAGAAAACGGTACTTTTATTCTCCAGACCCAACATACACCGCAGCAGGTATGGCAAGAGTTACCACTAACGGCTCGCCAATATATACGTGATAAAAATATCAACTTTTATATCATCGATGCCTTTAAAGTTGCCAGACAACATGCACCAACACCTGACTTAGAAATTAGAATGATGGGCATTGCCTTTATTGGCGCTTTATGTGGTCATGCACAACAAGTCACTGCTGGTGAGAATGCAGAGCAGATGCTGGAACGTATTGAACGACAAATTAATAAAAAATTTGCTGCTAAGGGTGAAAAAGTCATTTCCAGTAATATGGCCGTGATTCGTGATGGGGTGCTGGCAACACAAGCGGTCTGTTATGGCGACTTCACTGATAATGAAACAATCGAAGAAGCGACAACACAGAAACCAAACAATAAAGCCAGCAATGCCAGCTGCGGCTTATTCGACCAAGCTTACTTTGATAATATTGCCGGTAAAAACTACGCTGACGGCAGCATTAGTGAAGCGCCTGTTATTCCCGGCTCAGGTATGTTTCTGCCACCTGCGAGTGCCGTCACTAAAAATAAAGGCTTATTTCGCTTAAATGTACCTTTATTTAGCCCTGAAAATTGCACCGGCTGTATGGCCTGTACCCTTGCCTGCCCAGATGGCGCCATTCCTAATGCGGTGCATGAGCTTCACGATATATTAAACAACACCATTGGCAAACTTACTTTACCGCCCGCACAGCATGAACTTATCAAAGCGCAGGTCCCCGCACTTTGTGATGCTATCCGTCAACAATATCGCAGTGCGGTTAAAGGGGAAAAATCCCCGTTGCATGCACTTATGAAAAACGTTGTCGATAACATGACATTCACGGGCCAAACACTAAAGCAGCAGCTCGTCAGTGTTTATGAAATGCTGGAAAATATGCCCTTCAGCTGTACTAAACCCTTTTTTGATGCCATGGAAAAGTCATTACCTGGATCGGGTGGATTATTTAGCGTCACGATTGATCCAGATAAATGTAGCGGTTGTATGGAGTGTGTCGACGTTTGTGGTGCTAATGCACTTAAGAAAGTCCCACAAACTAAGGAACTCAACACGCAAATGCATCATCGCTTTGATACATTGGCCAAAATGCCCAACACCCCGAGGCGATTTGTCGAACAGGCAACCCAGCCCGGTGGCCAAGCAAAACGTTTATTATTGGATAGGGATAATTACTATGCAATGAGCTCGGGCCATGGTGCTTGCCGAGGTTGTGGTGAAGTGACCACGTTACGTTTACTCACATCGGTAAACCGCGCACTACAACAGCAACGCTATATTGCACATATTAAACTACTGGAAACCTTGATTGAGCAGTTACAAGACAAGATCACCACAATCGTACACGATCAAAGCGATAGCAATAGATCAGAGCGGATCAAACAAACCATCGTGACATTAGACAAACGCCTATTTTACTTTGAAAATGGTCCGACGGGCAAAGGTCCTGCCAATGCCCTAATTGCTAACGCCACTGGCTGTAGTAGTGTTTATGCATCCACTTTCCCGTCAAATCCTTATAATGATCCTTGGGTAAATAGTTTATTCCAAGATGCTCCAGCACTGGCAAAAGGAATATTTGAGGGTGAAGTCGCCAATCAACTTGGGGAGATTAAGGCGCTGCGCAGTGCAAAATTGGATATTGAGGATTGCTATGATCCACAAATCCATGACCAGCAATTGCGTTATCTTGAGTGGGCACATTTTTCCGATCAAGAACTGGCATTATTGCCAACGGTATTTAGCATAGGCGGAGATGGTGCCACTTACGATATAGGCTTCGGCGCGCTATCTCGCTTATTAACAACATCAACCCCGATCAAAGTAGTGGTGCTTAATAGCGGTGGTTATTCCAATACTGGCGGTCAAACATCAACCTCAAGCTTTATGGCACAAGACTCTGATCTGAGTCGTGTCGGCAGTGCACACAGTGGTAAACAAGAAGCGCGTAAAGAGCTCGGTATTATTGCCAGTTTCCACCCAAAAGTGCTGGTTGTACAAACGTCAACAGCACTGCAGGGCCACTTTATGTCCAACTTGATAGAATACATAAACTATCAGGATGCGCCTGCGTTGCTTGATGTCTATACCCCGTGCATGGGTGAACAGGGCATTGCCGATGATGCCAGCACTCGCCATGGTCGATTGGCCGTTGAAAGTCGGATGAACCCCGTTTTTGTTCATGATCCACGTAAAGGTGAAACATTAGCAGAACGTTTCTCATTAGAAGGTAACCCCGATCTATCACAAGATTGGGCAACACAAACCATTACTTACAACGACGCTGATGGTATCACCCAATTAAAACAACTCCCCTTCACCCCAGCCGATTTTGCTTTGCATGAAGGACGTTTTAAAAAACAGTTTCATCCCTTAGAGAACAGCGCAATAGGCGAAGAGGTGGCGGATTATATCGCGCTAAACGGATCCGAGCGGCTCGGAAAAATTCCATTTATTTGGGCGACAGATGAACAGCACCATTTAATTCAATTGGGTGTTTCTGATACGATTATTGCGTTAACTGAAGAACGCTTGCGCAATTGGCGAATGCTGCAATATATCAGCGGTAAAAATCTTGTAAAAATTGAGCAAGATCACCAACAGCAGATCCAGCAATGGCAACAACGCTATCAAAAAGCAGTTGAAGCTAAAGAGCAAGCTATCGACACGATTGCTAATGGTTTAGCTGAACTGGCGATGACAGCAGGCCCATTATCGGCGCTGCAATCTATTGCCATTACTCAAGTAGAAGCGACTCAACCGCCAAGCAAGGCACCCACTACTCATAACCCATTAGTTGTAATAGATGAAGAAGATCAATATAAATGTACTGATTGTAAAACTTGTTATCAGCAATTAAGCGAGTTGTTCGAGAAAGTCACTATTGTCAATAATGGTTCTGCAAAAGTCGTTAGCCGGGTAATTCCTGGTGCGCTAGAAAACACCGTAATAAGCGATGAATTGATTAGCCGAGCGGCACGTATCGCGGATCAGTGCGATGCGGGAATTATCCAATTTAATGCGCCAACGGCGACGGAGGTTTAGTTATGACGACCCCATTATCTCAGTCGCAACGTGACTTATTAATGCAACGGGTGGAACAAGATCCGCAGCGCTTTCAGCAGATGATCATTGACGATAGCCAGCAGGCTATCCAACAAATGTTCAAACAGGGTAAATTAAACGCGAATTTCACAAAAAAAATATGGCAATTATTACTAGCAGATAATGCCCTCAGCATTGCCCTGCAGCGTTATTTATGGCGAATTACCCTCAAACAAAAACGTATTTTTATACAAGCATTAGATCAACATCTAGCGGATCGTTATCCGATGTTTCAAGGTTTATCAGAGGGCTGGCCCGGAAAAAACAATATTCCCCCTTATGTCAGCCCCGCAACGGAGAGGCGCAAAGACTTTGACTTAGTTAACCAAGGTTATCTTGGTTATATGGGGCTAGGTTACAGTTTACGGGAGGTGGAGTTATTTGTTTGGCTGGAAGTCTTGCGTGACAAACAATGTAAAGATAGTCCCTGTGAACTCGGCATTGCACATTGTAATAAACAAGGTGAAATAAACGCCGATAATGATGGTGGTTGCCCAGTAAAAATTCATATACCGCAAGTTTTGAATCTGATTGGGGAAGGTAAGTTTAAAAAAGCCTTCGCGCTTATTTGCGATGCAAACCCATTGCCCAATGTAACCGGCCGTGTTTGTCCTCAGGAACTACAATGCCAAGGTGCGTGTACCCTTAAAGAACGGCCAATTGAAATTGGACAGATTGAATGGTTCTTACCACAACGACAACGCATGTTAGATGATGAAAAAACAGATAATAATCATATCGTCCTGTGCAATCCTTGGGCAGTCGCCACTAAACCACCGGTCGCGATTGTCGGCTCTGGCCCATCAGGGCTGATCAACGCCTATTTATTAGCAAAAGCGGGTTATCCCGTCACTGTATTTGAAGCCTTTCATGCCCTTGGCGGAGTCTTGCGTTATGGCATTCCCGAGTTCCGTTTACCGAATCAGTTAATCGATGATGTGGTTGCCAAAATCAAAGCGCTGGGCGGCCGCTTTGTGGTTAATTACATTGTTGGTAAAACAGCCACTCTTGCGGATTTAAAAGACGCCGGTTTTACGCGGATATTTATTGGCACCGGTGCAGGTTTACCTCGGTTTATGAATATACAGGGTGAACATCTGCTTAATATTATGTCGGCCAATGAGTTTTTAACACGGGTTAACCTGATGCATGCCAATCAAGCCGAGTATGAAACACCGCTACCTGGAGTGAAAGATAAACAGGTGATCATCATCGGTGGAGGAAATACCGCAATGGATGCTGCGCGTACCGCATGCCGTTTGGGAGGAAACGTAACTATTGTTTATCGCCGTACTCAGCAAGAGATCCCCGCTAGAGTGGAAGAGTTACACCATGCGCTTGAAGAAGGCATTAAACTTAAAGAGCTACGCTCTCCCTGTGAGTTTCTCGGTGACAAAAACCATCGCATCACAAGCTGTAAACTCGATGTAATGGCATTGGCAGAGCCAGATGCTTCAGGCCGACGTCGTCCACAAGCAACAGGTGAAACAGAATTGATGCAGGTTGATTTAGCCATTATGGCGCTCGGCAATAACCCCAATCCCATTGTTAAAGATGCCGAGCCAGATTTACAAACATCGAAATGGGGCACGCTAGAGATTAACAAAGGATCACAACAAACATCCTTAAGCGGTATTTACAGTGGCGGTGATGCAACCCGCGGCGGTTCGACTGCGATTAAAGCCGCAGGGGATGGTCAAGCTGCAGCAGCAGAAATAATGCAACATTTTAATTTCAATAAAGAAGAAATTCAACAACTTGTTTCCCAAGCGAGCCATTATACCGACTTGGGGCAGACCGCGGCAGAAATTACTAAACGCATTGACTTGGCCGACGGCATTGTTGAATTCACGATCAACGCGCCGTTAATTGCTAAAGCAGCCAAAGCGGGCCAGTTTGTTCGCGTATTAGCCACTCAAAAAGGTGAACTGGTTCCCATGACCCTTGCTGATTGGAATGCTGAAACTGGCATGATAGTAATGGTTATTCAAGGTCTAGGCTGTAGCTCAAAACTCATTAACAAGATGCGCGTGGGAGATTGCTTTACTGCCATTGCAGGTCCACTGGGCAATGCAAGTCATGTGCTTAAACAGCCTGAAAACCAGCGCATTATATTCACCGCCGGGGGGGTGGGATTACCTGCTGTGTATCCTATTATGCGTGCGCACCTTAAAATAGGTAACAGGGCCACTTTGATCAGCGGATTCAGAAGTGTAGATTTTTGTTTCTGGACAGAACAAGGTGGTTTTATTGAAAACTTACGCCAGCAATATCCAGATCAGCTTGAGGTCATTTATACAAGTAACGATGGGTCTTTTGGTATTAAAGGCTTTGTCACTACGCCACTTGAAGAACTGCTTATCAGTAATAAAAGCAACACCACAAGCGCCATTGCCGAGGTTCTCACGATTGGGCCACCACTGATGATGCGTGCGGTGAGTGATTTAACACTCGATTATAATGTTAACTGCGTTGCTAGCTTAAACTCTATTATGGTGGATGCAACGGGCATGTGTGGCGCGTGTATGGTACCGATTATAGAAAACGGTAAACTTGTGCGCAAACATGCGTGTATTGATGGTCCAGAGATGAACAGCCATAGTATCGATTGGGATAAGTTCTTACCTCGCTTTAGTCAATTCAAAAAACAAGAACATCAGAGGCAAATAGAGCACCACTTAATTGCTGAGTAATTAACCTAAAAGCAAGTTCTTTTGCGGTAAGACTCTCTTAATCAAAGAATGCCGCCACAGAACTCGCATTATCATGGTTTTATATGCAATACAGATACTGAACAGGAGAATATTCAGACAATAAGCAAAATTTCGCATGCAAGAATAAATTTTGTCTATAAAAAGACACAAACACTGTATTTAAAATGTCTAAGCTACTACTATTTGCGACACTTAATATGACGGCGTGAATAAAGAGAGGCAGCATGTTTAAAACCGAGGCGATTCGTTGGCCAGCTCCGGCGAAACTGAATCTATTTCTATATATTAATAGTCAGCGTGAAGATGGCTATCATGAATTACAAACACTCTTTCAATTTATTGATGTTTGCGATTATTTAACAATCCACGCAAATTATTCCGGTGAAATAACGCTGACTGACAATATTGAAGGACTGCCATTAAGCGAAAACCTTATTTATAAAGCAGCAATGCTGTTGAAAAAAGACGCGCCAAAGAATGCCGGCGCAGTTATAACACTCGAGAAAAACTTACCTATGGGCGGCGGCTTAGGTGGTGGTTCCTCCGATGCAGCAACCACTTTAGTCGCATTAAATTACCACTGGGGACTAAATTTATCGACCCAACAACTCGCTCACATAGGGGTACAATTGGGGGCTGATTTACCCATCTTCATATATGGCAAAGCGGCAATTGCAGAAGGCATTGGTGAATTATTAAGCCCTGTACAGCCGCTTGAAAATAGTTATCTGGTGGCAACACCCGACTGCACCATTTCGACCCCCGTTATATTTAAAGCAAGCGAACTTATCCGCAACACAGCAAAACGGGATCATCAGCAATTAATGAGCCAAAATTGGCAAAATGATTGCCAGCCCTGCGTAAAAAATAACTATCCTAAGGTTGCCAAGCTAATAGACTGGTTGATAGAATACGCACCGACTCGACTGACTGGAACTGGTGGATGTGTTTTTAGCACATTTAGCAGTACTCATGATGCTCAAGCTGTATTAGATAAAGCCCCTGAGTGGTTACATGCTTTTACCGCACAAGGATTAAATAATTCGCCACTCAACAAATTATTGTCCACACTAGATTAAAACGTTGTTGGTGCTTAGATAGAATCAATAACAAATGTTAATTAGCATGTTGCTTTTTAACACAAACCGAACAGGATGACAGAGGTCCTCACAGTGCCAAATATGAAACTATTTGCAGGTAACGCGACACCAGATCTAGCACGAAAAGTAGCAGATCGTCTTTTCATTAAACTAGGAAGCGCCGAAGTTGGTCGCTTTAGTGATGGAGAGATCCACGTACAAATTAACGAGAACGTACGTGGCGATGATATTTTCATCGTTCAATCCACTTGTGCACCAACAAACGACAATTTGATGGAATTAATCGTCATGATTGATGCACTTCGTCGTGCATCGGCTGGACGTATTACAGCTGTTATTCCTTACTTTGGTTATGCCCGTCAAGACCGTCGTGTACGCTCAAGCCGCGTGCCGATCACCGCAAAAGTGGTTGCCGATTTCTTATCCAATGTAGGTGTAGACCGTGTATTAACGGTTGATCTACATGCAGAACAGATCCAAGGATTCTTTGATGTGCCTGTTGATAACGTATTTGGCAGCTCCGTACTGCTTGAAGATATGTTAGAGAAAAAACTCGAAAATCCAATGATTGTTTCTCCTGATATTGGTGGTGTTGTTCGTGCGCGCGCACATGCTAAATTATTAGATGATGCCGATCTAGCAATCATTGATAAACGTCGTCCAAAAGCGAACGTTGCACAAGTGATGCATCTAATCGGTGATGTTGAAGGGCGTAACTGTATTATTGTTGATGATATGATTGATACCGGCGGTACATTATGTCAAGCAGCACTAGCACTTAAAGAACGTGGCGCAACCTCTGTTTACGCTTATGCAACACATGCAGTGTTCTCTGGGAAAGCCGCTGAAAACATCAAAAACTCTGTCATTGATGAATTCATTGTTACCGACTCAATCCCTCTTTCAGCAGAAATTATTGCCACCGGTAAGGTCAAGCAATTGACATTAAGTGGTATGTTAGCGGAAGCTATTCGTCGCGTAAGCAACGAAGAATCAATTTCGGCCATGTTCCATTATTAATGACTGCTAATTAGGCGACTAACCTCAGTTGACTAGTTTACAAACAAAAACGCTTAATTGCCTGCGATTGAGCGTTTTTTTATGGTGAATAATCCGCTTTAATGTTGTACAAAATTCTTACGCTGGGTTATTATGGCGCGCCTTTTTATCACTGCCATTTATACGCAAGAGAGAAGGTGGTTTTGTCTGGTCGCAAGATGAAACCTATTTTAAATTTGAGGCGCTAATAAAAGCATCCTCACTAATGGAGTTACACCATGTCTATCAAATTAACCGCAACAACACGTTCTGATTTAGGGAAAGGTTCGAGCCGCCGCCTTCGTCATGCAGATCTAGTTCCAGCAATCGTTTACGGTACAGGCAAAGCGCCAGTATCAATCACTTTTGAACAAAAAGAACTACGCAGAGTTGAATCAATTGAAGCTTTTTACTCTTCTGTACTTAGTTTAGAAATCGATGGTGTTGCAGAGCAAGTTTTACTTAAAGCACTTCAACGTCATGCATTCAAAAAGCAAATCCAGCATTTAGATTTGCTTCGTGTTGATGCAACTCACAAACTGCAAACAACTGTGCCAATTCATTTCATCAATGAAGATGTGTCAGAAGCAGTTAAAGCGGGTGGCGTTATTTCACATGTTAATAACGAAGTTGAAGTATCATGTCTAGCGAGTGATCTACCTTCATTTATCGACGTAGATGTCAGCAAAATGGAAATCGGCGATACAATACATTTATCTGATCTAGTACTTCCTAAAGGTGTTGAATCAGTTGAACTAACTAAAGGCGAAGAGCATGATCTGCCATTAGTTTCAATTGCATTATCTAAAACAGCTGACGAAGTAGCAGAAACTGAAGCAGAAGTAGAAGTTCCAGTTGCTGAATAATCGTGTCAACAACGATTAAATTGCTTGTGGGCCTGGCTAATCCAGGCCCCGAATACGCACAAACCAGGCACAATGCAGGGCAGTGGTATTTAAATCAACTCGTCTCCCAAGAAAATACCCAGCTTAAAGCTGAGGCAAAATTTTATGGCCTCACTGGTCGAATTCAATTTGCAGGTAATGATCTACGCCTTCTGGTACCGACTACCTTTATGAATCTGAGTGGCAAATCTGTTGCCGCGATGGCAAATTTTTATCGTATTCAACCTGAAGAGATCCTTGTCGCACACGACGAGTTAGACCTTCCTCCTGGTGTTGCAAAGTTTAAATTAGGTGGCGGTCACGGTGGCCATAATGGCTTAAAGGATATTATTGCTCAACTTGGCAATAATAAGAATTTTTATCGTCTGCGAATCGGCATAGGTCATCCTGGCGACAAAAATAGAGTCAGCGGCTATGTTCTTGGTAAAGCGCTCAAAACTGAACAAAATTTAATTGACCAAAGTATTGATGAGGCGGCACATTGCACGCATATTTTGGGACAAGAAGGATTGGCTAAAGCGATGAATCGCTTACACAGCTTTAAAGCCCAATAGTCTAGTTTTAAAACCATCTCTCAATTAATATCAATAACTAACAAAATAGGATACAAATCATGGGTTTCAAATGTGGCATCGTCGGCTTACCGAATGTGGGTAAATCAACATTATTTAACGCGCTAACTAAAGCGGGCATTGAAGCAGCTAACTTTCCATTTTGTACTATTGAACCGAATACAGGTATTGTGCCAGTACCCGATCATCGTCTCGATAGATTAGCAGAAATAGTAAACCCACAACGTGTTCTGCCGACAACGATGGAATTTGTTGATATTGCCGGTTTAGTTGAAGGTGCTTCCAAAGGTGAAGGGCTAGGTAATAAGTTCCTCGCAAATATTCGTGAAACAGATGCGATAGGTCATGTTGTACGCTGCTTCCAAGACGACAATATTGTCCATGTGGCAGGTAAAATTGATCCTAAAGACGATATTGAGATTATCAATACTGAACTGGCCCTCGCTGATTTAGAAAGTTGTGATCGCAGTCTTTTACGGATCATAAAAAAAGCTAAAGGCGGCGATAAAGATGCTAAATTTGAACAGCCTGTCCTAGAAA
This sequence comes from Psychromonas antarctica, assembly GCF_022267535.1. Taxonomy (GTDB): domain Bacteria; phylum Pseudomonadota; class Gammaproteobacteria; order Enterobacterales; family Psychromonadaceae; genus Psychromonas; species Psychromonas antarctica. The sequence goes on along the minus strand of NZ_JAHNZV010000038.1, from coordinate 5,062 downwards.
AAATTAAAGCACATCTAGAAGCCGACGGTTTAGTGCGCGGTCTTGATTTATCAAAAGAAGAAAAAGCAGCGGTTGCTTACCTTAACTTCTTAACCGGTAAACCGACCATGTATATTGCCAATGTCAGCGAAGATGGTTTCGAAAACAATCCTTACTTAGATATCGTTCGCGGCATTGCTGAAAAAGAAGGGTCAGTTGTCGTGCCTGTTTGTGCCGCCATTGAATCAGAAATCGCTGAGCTTGACGAAGAAGATAAGAAAGAGTTTTTAGAAGGGATAGGTCAGGAAGAGTCTGGTTTAAACCGTGTTATTAATAGCGGTTACCAGTTGCTACATTTGCAGACTTACTTTACAGCTGGCGTTAAAGAAGTACGTGCGTGGACGGTAAAAGTGGGTGCAACCGCACCGCAAGCAGCCGGCGTTATTCATAGTGATTTTGAGCGTGGTTTTATTCGTGCTGAAATTATCAGTTATGATGATTTTATTGGGTGCAAAGGTGAAGCAGGCGCAAAAGAAGCTGGCAAATGGCGTTTAGAAGGGAAAAACTATATCACTAAAGATGGTGATGTGATCCACTTCCGCTTTAATGTTTAATGTTTAATGTTTAATGTTTAAACAAGAGTTAAAAACTATCTGTGCAAATAGCATAAAGGCAACTTAGGTTGCCTTTTTTATTCCCCCTAATTATCATTTATATTTAGAGTAAGTCGGCTCATTATCTCTCCATCTGATGAGTCAATTTACCATTACGAAAGAGGGTTCTAGCGATGACCGAGTTTGAAAAAATGCAATTAAGCTTAGATTATGATGATTTTGGACCGGAATTAACCGCCCTCAAAGAAAGTGCCTTTAGGTTGTTACAAGAAATCAACCAATGTCAATTCGGTAAAGCTGCCCCACTTTTTAAAAAGTTATTAAAAAGTGTCACTGAAAAAAGCTTTATCTACCCGCCCTTCCGTTGTGAGTACGGGAAAACCATCTCCATTGGTGAATCCAGTTTTATCAATATGGGCGCAACGATGCTAGATAATGCCCCAATTACGATCGGTAATCATGTTTTAGTGGGTCCCAATGCACAGTTTTATACGGTTTCTCATCCGACGGATTATCGCAAACGTAGAGATTGGGAGGTCACTTGTTTGCCAATTACCGTTGAAGATGATGTTTGGATCGGCGGCAATGTAGTTATTTGTCAGGGGGTCACAATTGGCGCACGTTCGGTTGTTGCAGCCGGCGCCGTAGTCACCAAAGATGTAGCACCCGATACAATGGTCGGCGGGCAACCCGCCAAACTAATTAAGCGTTTAGATTAGTTGATAAGTAAATTATTGGCACTTGTAAACACGTTTCGTTTTCAAAATAAACCTAACTGATTTATTTGATTTGTAGGCGCACGTTTGTGCTTTCATTGTTGGTTTTTCGGCCGGAGTGCGTGTGGTCGATGAGAAACGAGAACGCAGTTTCGCAATTCAGAAGAATCCTGCTCTTTGCTCAGTCAAATAAAAGTAATCTCAAAAAAGGCTGCCTCGAAGCATTTTTAGTATTTAAATCCGCAACCGCTTTTTAACGCACCACTTCAGATTGGATACAAATATTTAGTCAGCCATTTAAAAACTGAGAAGCATTTATTAACGTCCTATTTCAAGGGGTACAAATTGATTTGATGATGAAGCAGTTGTTTATATAAAAAAAGTTAACTACTTAACATCGTCATTATGTGCATGAGTATTTTTTTTGCTAATGATTTATAATCTATTCACTATTAGAAACGATTAAATGTGGGGATGCATGCAAATGGAAGCGCATGGTCAATTCAAGCTTGGGGCGTACGATAATATTCTATACGCTAGGTTAAATGGTTCATGGAATGAAGAAACTGCTTTTCTTTTCTCTAAAAAGTTCAAAGCACTAATCGAGAAAAGCATGCCACAACGATGGGCACATATTGTTTTTATGGATGACTGGGAGTTAGGTGTTCCTGAAATAGAGCCTATCGTAAAGGAATTAGTCGATTGGTGCATCGCTAGAGGGCTGGTCTGTGCAGCTCAGGTATTCAGCCGGAGTATGATTGTAAAATATCAGATTGATAAGATGGTTACAGAAAATTCAGGTGCTTTTTCTCGAAAACAGTTTACTGACGAACATGCAGCCATATATTGGCTTCGAGATAAAGGCTTTGAAATAAAGCCTGACAGACTACAAAATAACTTTCAGTAATACCCCTCGTTAATTAAATCATTATTCCATAAACGCTATCTGCGTGGTTTAATTAACAGAAATCTATTAAATATTGTCAATTGTTTTTTTAGGTGATAATGAGGCAAAAAATGATCAAATATTTTACGAATAGGCTCGCTGCTATCATCTTCACCGTTATCTCATCTTTTGCACATACAGGCTCAGCTGAGACTTTCCGGGTAATGCTCCACACGGGGTCTTTTCCTCCTTATTTTTTTAAAGAAGGAGACTCAAGAACGGGAACTATTCGTGATATTTTTACTGCGATTACCCAAGAGACAGGAGATTCAGTCGAATATATTCGTGTCCCCTTTAAACGTGCACTTCGTCAATTTGAAACCGGGAAAATTGATATTGAGCCAATGACCAATCCTATTTGGCGGCAGTCTTCATCAGTAATGGGAAACTATAGCATCCCATTTTCGGTGTCTGAAGAGATTATATTATTTCGCCAAGATAAATACATTGCGGTTCATTCACCAGAGGATTTTTTGGGGAAAACAGTGGGCGTAATTAATGGGTATTATTACCCAGCATATGAACCTTATTTTGCAGACGGACGTATCAAGCCGAATCGGTTTAACAGTGAAAAGAAACTTATTCAGTTATTACTTGCCGGGCGTTTAGATCAAGCGTTTATCAATAAAGATTTTGCCCTGTATCAAATAAAAAAACAACATCTCACGGAGCAATTGGTTATCGGTGAATCCAATAGTGTGGTCGATCAGATGATTCGCTTTCATCCAACAAAGAAGAGTGCACTTCCTCGATTCAATAAAGCGATTAAAAAGCTTATAAAAGATGGCTCCATTGAGCACATTTATGAGCGTTATCGTTAACCATAAATATTTAATGTCAGGGTGCTGTTTGTTAACCCTTACTGGAGATTAAAATTATGAGGGTGTTTTCTCTGTATTTACTATAAGACCCGTTAGGCACTATTTTTAAAGAGTTTGAAGCGTATTTCAGTCTGTTATCGATTTGAGAACAGGGGCTTTGGTCGGAGCAGTACTCTTTGAAACTGCAAAGCTGCATTTAGGGCTCACCTATCATCAACATACCGCCAGAGGGAACTCCAACAGAGAAAGTTAAACTATCCGCCAATAGCGATGGCTTAAGACAACTCAAATCAAACGCAACGACGCAAAAAAAGAAAGGACAACCACCTCTAGTTTTCAAACAATTAAATGCATTACAACACCAAACCGACTAGGCTACAAAATTGAACCGCTGCAAATTTATAAGCGCCACAAATAATCCTTTAGTGAAATTTTTGCAGACTTAAAGATGATCCCTTCGGCCTCAAGTAACAACTGCTGTTTCTGATATGCGTCGCTATTCAAAGTGAATGATATCTCCCCTTTTGCATTGATGACGCGATGCCAAGGTAATCTAGAATCATTGGGAAGATTTTTGAGTGTTGTTCCAACATAACGAGCATGATTAGGGCAGCCCGCTAACTTGGCAACTTGTCCATATGTCGCTACGCGACCTTTAGGTATGGACGACACGACTTGCCAAATTATTTCATTTATTTGCAGTTTATCCATCGCTAATGAAACCAACCTTAAGTCGTTTTATGTTTAAAATTTGCTTTGATCATAGTCTCATATTGATGCAAATAGTCAGTAACGACAAAAGCACAAATGGAGTTGCTCTCCGATCAATATACCCAAGCTCTGTAGATGGTTTGGTTATACCCCTTAATATCATGCAGATTATGTTAATGCCCATTTCCCGGCGCAATACATAATCACTGAAATAATACCTTTTATGTAAGGTGTAAACCTTCATTTACAAATAACCATGCGATCTGAGTTTTATAATTGATAAAGTTATGCATTCAACTGTTTTTAATCGTTTATTTACACTTAAAAACATTTTAAGTTGAAAAGTTCCACTCCCTAAATCATCATTAATGTCGATATTCAACTATAATATTCATCAGATTTTATGAGCATGCTGCAGCATAAAACCCTGCCTGTCCGCGTTATACAAATAACATGATACAAAATTGACTGCCATTGCTCGCAAAATAAATGTAGCTAAAGGATAATCAGCCGTATCTTACCGTTAACATGCTGAATTTAGACATTACAAGGAATGCTCGATTTTGCCATTTAAAACCTTACATTTCAAAATGATAAATAAAAATACAAACTGTGTTAAAACGCTGTTTTTAATCGATGTTTTTCATATGAAAGATATTAATGCTTCTTATGGATTCAAAAATGGTGATGCTCTTATAAAGCAGCTACAACGGCTGCTTAACACATTGCTCAAAAATGAAATAAAGCAGATGCTTGTCAACAGTTTTGCGATAAAAGCAAACAGTAAGCTATCAAGGCATCACTCAGATGTATTTGCGATCACCTTTTGTGCTGATCTCTGCGAAGCAGTGATACTAAAAATAAAACAACTGATTGTAACGAAATTATTAAACAGTCAAGTTAACATCATCAATCCAAGACTGGAAATATATATCAATGTCACGATTGGGTGTTCAAAAAGTGCCAGTGAAAGCTTAATCATCTTTGCCGAAAAAGCGCTCCATAATGCCAAGAAGAATGGTGAAACGTTTGCCTTTTTTGACGCTGATTTATATAAAAATGAATCATCCAATAATGACCTTGTTGAGTTAATAAAATATAATATTGACCACAAAAAAGTAGAGCCCTATTTTCAAGCTATTTACTGTAATAACAGCAATAAAACGGTCAAGTATGAAGCGTTGATGCGACTTTTTGACCAACAGGGAAATATGTTACTTCCTGGTGCATTTTTAGAGAAGGCAAAAAGCTATCGCTTGTACGTTCTATTAATGC
>NZ_JAHNZV010000037.1 GCF_022267535.1 Psychromonas antarctica | reverse complement strand
CTCAAATGCAGTAATAACGCTACTAAGTTGCTCTGGATTTGACATAATTAAGTCCTGATGGATGAGTTACCCGTATTAAATCAGAACAAAAAATGGAAGTTGAGCTACGCTGCCGTAAGCTCACCATCCAAAAGCCAAGTGATAATATTATCTTTATCTGTTTTTAAAACCTTAGCCGCGCCATCGATTGAATGAGGAATGCTAGGAATTCTTGAATTATTAATTTGACTCATGGTTAGTCCTTTACTAAATGTATTATTCATTAACTATTTTTAAAGTTTTGTACCCTGTCACTGAGAAATTACCCTGTGATGCTTGCTCAATATGGTTACTCCACCAATCCATCACTTTTTGACGTCTTTCTAAGTATTCACTGCGGTTATAAGCTTTTCGAACTTCATTTGCATCTACGTGTGACAAGCACGATTCAATTACATCACTATCAAAGCCTTGTTCATTCAGCGTTGTGCTAGCTAATGCACGCAAACCATGTGCAACAAGACGGCCTTTAAAACCCATACGGCCGATAGCAACATTGGCTGTTGAATCATTCGCATGTTTACGAAAGTTGCGATCAGCAGGAAATAAGAACTCACGATGTCCACTAATGGGCTTGATGAATTCAAGTAATGATAATGTTTGTTCTGTTAATGGGATTGTATGTGCACGGTTCATCTTCATACGCTCTGCAGGAATAAGCCATGTCCGCGCTTCAATATTAATCTCATCCCATCTTGCACCTGCGGATTCATTTGGCCTGCACATGGTATGCAATTGCCATTCGATTAAGCAACGAGTGATTATTTTGATACTGGCGATGTTTAGTGCATGCATCAGCTCAGGAAGCTCATTAGGTTTGAGCGTTGGCATGTGCTGTTTTTTTGGAGTCTCAAATGCTTTATTTATACCTGTAAGTGGATTGTCACTAACTAAGCCTGTATTAACCGCAAAAACCATTATTTCGTTAATACGCTGGCAAAGACGCCGAACGGTTTCTAAAGTACCTTTAGAGGCGATAGGGCGGATTACATCGATCACTTTAGGTGCTGTTAATTTATTGATTGGTACTTTTCCTAGAGAAGGAAACAGGTGTAATTCGATTGAACGCCAGATATCTGTAGCGTAGTTATTGGAAACTTTAGTTTTTTTAACTTCAAACCACTGTTCGGCAATGTTCTGAAGAGTATTGTCATTAGCTTCATCAGTGATACGTTGTTGAGTATCACGTTCATCTTTGGGATTTAATCCTTTGGCTAATAACTCTTTGGCAGTCATTCTTGATTTTCTCGCTTCTGCTAATGAAATTGCAGGGTAGGAGCCAAAACTCATACTGGTCCGTTTTCGAGTATATGGGTTAACGAAGTCTAAGAGCCACGTTTTAGCGCCATTCGGTTTGACTCGCAATTGCAGGCCGTCACCATCAGCTAATTTATAAACCTTATCTCTAGGCTTTGCTTGTTTAACTTCTGTATTCGTTAAAGGGTTAGTTTTCGCCATAAGTAGTACCAGTTTTAATGAGTTGGATGTAGTACTACCAAATGTACTACTTAAAGTGCTAGATGTCACTGGATGAGAATGGAATGCTATAGACATAAAAAAACCCGCAAGCCTTTTGGTTATTGGCGTTGCGGGTCTTTTGCGGCTCTTAATGAACCAGTAGGTGGTGGAGATGGGGGGAGTCGAACCCCCGTCCGAAAAACCTACATCCTCGGTACTACATGCTTAGTCAGTCATTTGGTTAACTCGTTGATCTCCGACAGACAGGATATCAAAAAGCGAGTCCGATACTATTTCGCGGTTCACCCTCGAACAAGGTTCCCTCGCTATCCAATGTAAATGACCTTCCGAATCCCTGCCCATAGGAGAAACGTGGGTGGAAGGCTAGCTAGCCTAAGCTGCTAGAGAGTAGTTAGAGTCGTTTGCAACTATAACGTTGGCGGCTTTTTACGAGGCCAACCGCCACCTCGGCATGCACCTTGGGTTTCAAGAATCTCGTCGAGTCCTAAATCATCCCCACAGTGGTAAACAGGTAAACTTGTCTACGCATTAATAATAGCAAGATAAGTAGTGTGAGGATAGCTGTATCTGTACATATTACCTATATTTGCTAATAATTAAATTTTACATTTATTTCTCTAACGAACGTCGTGTTTCATCATGCGTTCTTTTTGTACTTTCCATTCACGATCTTTGACGTCAGCTCGCTTATCGTGCTCTTGTTTACCTTTCGCCAGTGCAAATGATATTTTTACCCACGCTTTTTTCCAGTACAAAGAGATAGGTATAATTGAATAACCTTGACGTTCAACTTTACCGACTAGATTATCTAGCTCACGTCTTTTTAGCAGTAACTTTCGATAGCGCATTGCATCGCAAACCACATGTGAAGAAGCTGCATTAAGGGGAGGAAAAGAGGCGCCCAATAGCCATGCTTCTCCATTCTTCAGGAAAATATAACTGTCAGCGATATTCGCTTTGCCTGCGCGTAACGATTTTACTTCCCAACCTTGTAATTCCACGCCCGCTTCAAAGCGTTCTTCTAGGTGGTACTCGTAACTTGCACGTTTATTTCGTGCAATCGTTTTATCCGTGTTTTTTACTTTTGAATTTGTCTTAGCCATAGTCTCGTATTCCAACCTTAAACAATTTGTAATTGTTATTTCGATTGTAACAAAGTTACTGAATTTAGTATTTATTTTTCTTGAGTGGTGGATAGTGTAATATAGTTATTTTTTTAAGAGTCTTAGAATATGGCCGAAGTATCACGTAGTGCGCTGCTGATGTATAGCGCAGATGAAATGTACCAATTAGTTAATGACGTGTGTGCTTATCCTGAGTTTTTATCGGGCTGTGTTGATGCAAATATCTTATTTTCTTCTGAGCATGTTATGCGCGCAGTGCTTAAAGTTTCTAAAGCGGGTATTAGCCAAACATTCACTACTGAAAACAGACTTGTTGATGGTCGCACCATTGATATGCATTTAGTGAACGGTCCCTTTAAAAATTTAAGCGGCGGTTGGACGTTTACCGCGCTCGATGAAACAGCGTGCAAGGTGAGCCTGGATCTGAAATTTGAATTTAGCAGTTCACTGGTTGAATTAGCCTTTGGTCGTATTTTTAATGAAATGATCGGCTCTATGGTAAAATCTTTTGCCGCGCGTGCAAAAGTTATTTATGGCATACGGTAGGAAAAAAATGGCAGAGATGATTGATATTGAGGTGGCTTATGGTCTGCCTAACAAACAGGCTTTACTTTCTTTGGCTGTCCCTGTCGGCTCGACGATAGAAGAGGGAATTAAATTATCCGGCATTATAAGATCTTTTCCCGAGATCGTTATCAGTGAGGCTATCGTGGGGATTTTTAGTCGAACTGAAACGTTATCGACGGTGCTTGGTGAAGGGGATCGTATTGAGATTTATCGTCCGCTAATTGCCGACCCGAAAGAGATGCGTAAATTACGTGCGGCTAAAATGGGGGCTAAAAACAGTACGGCCAATTGATTGTTATTGTCTGTTATTTAGAAAACAGCAGCTAATTTAAATCCATTAGCTGCTGTTTTCTATTATTTGGTGATTTTTATAGGTTCTTTTTTACTGGCTGGTAATTTTTCAATGGTGACTGCGCCGTCTGTTTCTGGGTTAGCAGAAACCTCTGAGCTTTCTGCCGCTGCATTGGGGGCCTTTCTTAACTTTTGATTGTTAAGCGGATTTTCTCTAATCAGCTCTTCCCTATCAATACGGGTCAGAATTTTATCATTAAAAGTTAATATTGCTTGCTGTTGCTGAACATCTTTACCGCCGGGTTTGATATAACGGATGTAGTACCATTTTGATGAGTTAAATTGGTCAATGAGCATTGGTGAGCCAAGAATAAAGATCACTTGTTCTTGATTCATGCCAAGTTCGACCTGATCGAGTTTTTTATCGTCGATATAATTGCCTTGCGTAATATCAATTTGGTAGACGAAGGTATCGTAAAGGAATGAACATCCAGATAGTGAAAAAATTAGGAAGAAACAAGTAATAATATTTTTGATAGGCATGATATTAGCAACAACTTAATTCAAGTGAGTAAATAGTAAGAGCGTCGATAATACCCAACGCTTTGCCACTTGTAAAAATATAAAGGCAGATATTTCTCAATTCTGTTTTGTTTGTTCACAGTTAGCTGTTTTAAATTGCGAAAAATAGCTTAAATATTCACGGATATGAATCGTTTTCTTTAATTGTTGCCGAAATGCCCGTAGAATTATCGGCCTTATATCAATCGTTTTTAACTTGTGTTGTGAATTTATTGAATGCCTCTATTTGCGTTAGGAATTAACCATCAAACCGCCTCTGTCTCCTTACGAGAAAAAGTTGTATTTTCCCCTGAGTTTTTAGCAGATGCATACAAGCAGCTGATGGCACTAAGTTCGGTTTCTGAAGCGGTGATAGTTTCTACCTGTAATCGTACGGAAATCTATTGTAATCTAAATCAAGATAACGGTAAGCAGGTGATAGATTGGCTGTGTTTCGTTCAGCAATTAAGAGAAAGTGAAGAAATAGAGCTGACTGAGAGTTTATATTGTTATCAAGATGAGCAAGCGGTACAGCATCTTTTCCGTGTTGCCTGTGGTCTGGATTCGCTGGTGTTAGGTGAGCCGCAAATTTTGGGGCAGATTAAACAGGCATTTGCAACGGCGAGCCAACTGAAAAGTGTTGATAAGGTTATTAACCAGTGGTTCCAAAAAACTTTTAGCGTTGCCAAACGGGTACGCACGGACACGCAAATTGGCGCGAATGCTATTTCTGTCGCGTTTGCTGCTGTTTGTTTAGCGAAACAGATATTCAGCGATTTATCTGAAAGTCGTGTTTTATTAATTGGTGCGGGTGAAACCATCGAATTAGTGGGCAAGTATTTGGTTGACCATAATGTCCCTAATATTACCATCGCTAACCGCACCTTATCGCGAGCGATGGCGCTTGTAGATCAGTTTAATGCGCAAGCTATTACCTTAGGTGAAATTCCTAACCATTTGCCTGCTGCCGATATTATTATATCTTCAACAGCAAGCCCTTTACCTATTATCGGTAAAGGTATGGTGGAAAGTGCATTAAAAAAACGTCGCTATCAGCCTATGTTATTTATCGATATTGCGGTTCCTAGGGATATCGAGTCGCAAGTTGGTGAGTTAAATGATGCCTATCTTTACAGTGTGGATGATTTACATGGCATTATTGAAGATAATAAACAGGCCCGTCAAGAGGCCGCCATTGAAGCCGAAAAAATTATTGATACTTGCACCCTTGAGTTTAGTGCTTGGCTAGAATCATTAAAAGCAGTTGAGAGTATTCGTTTATATCGCAGTAATAGTGAGTTATTACGTGATCAGTTATTAGCGCGAGCAATTTTTGCGCTGAGTAATGGCGCTGAAGCTGAAAAAATATTAAAAGAGTTAGCATTTAAATTAACCAATAAGCTGATTCATTATCCGAGTCAAGCATTAACGGATGTCAGCCGTTCTGGAAATGACAAAGAATTGCAGCTGTTACGCACTGCCTTAGGTTTAAATACAGAAGAAGAATAAAAAATTATTGTTACAGCGAATACGTTTTAGCAAACCGCAACGCAGTGCAACCGAATACAAATAAAAGAGAATTAATATGAAAGCAACAATTATAAGCAAGTTAGAAGGGCTTGTGGAACGTTACGAAGAGGTTCAAGCTTTGCTTGGCGATCCCGCTACTATCAGTGACCAGAATAAATATCGAGAGCTCACCAGAGAGTATTCGCAACTGGAAGTGGTGGTGCTGAGTTTTCAGGCTTACCAAGGAGCCGTTGAAGATTTAAAGGCTGCTGAAATGATGCAGGAAGATGATGATCCTGAGATGCGCGAGATGGCGAAAGATGAAATTAAAGACGCTCAGGAAAGCGTTGATAAATTAGAAGATGAATTGCAAATTCTGTTGCTACCAAAAGATCCTAACGATGATCGTAACTGTTTCTTAGAACTTCGTGCTGGCGCCGGTGGTGATGAAGCGGCTATCTTTGCGGGTAATTTATTCCGTATGTACAGTAAATATGCTGACACTAAAGGTTGGCGTATTGAAGTGATGAACAGTAATGCCAGTGAACAGGGTGGTTTTAAAGAATTAATAGCCAGAATAGATGGGCATGGCGCGTACGGTATTATGAAATTTGAGTCTGGTGGTCATCGTGTTCAACGTGTGCCAGAAACTGAATCACAAGGACGTATCCATACTTCAGCTTGTACTGTGGTTGTTATGCCTGAGGTGCCTGAAGCTGAGGCTGTTTCAATTAATCCTGCTGATTTGAAAATAGATACTTTCCGTGCATCGGGTGCGGGCGGTCAGCACGTTAATAAAACCGATTCGGCAATTCGTATTACCCATCTACCCACAGGGACCGTTGTGGAATGCCAGGATCAACGTTCTCAGCATAAAAATAAAGCCCAAGCGATGTCTGTTTTACAAGCGCGTTTGCAACAAGCTGAAGATGCAAAGAACCACGCTGAAGAGCAAGTTATTCGTCGTAGCTTAGTGGCAAGTGGTGATCGCAGCGAACGTATCCGGACTTATAATTATCCACAAGGACGCGTTAGCGACCATCGTATCAATTTAACTGTTTATCGTCTAAACGAAGTATTGGAAGGTGATTTAGACGCATTGATTGATCCTATTATGATTGAAGATCAAGCGGATAAATTAGCCGCACTTGCGCAGGGTGATTTTTAATTGCGCATTGATGATGCTTTAATTTGGGCTCAGTTTGCTTTGGTGAATAGCGACAGTGCGTTGCTCGATGCGCAGGTGCTGTTAGCATTTGTGTTGCAAAAAGAGACCGTTTATCTTTTGACTTGGCCTGAAGAAGATTTAGCTGTAGCGCAAAAAGAACAGTTTGAAGCTTTAATTCTTCAACGAATCAATGGGGTGCCTGTCGCTCATTTAACCGGGATACGCGAGTTTTGGTCTCTGCCTTTAAAAGTGAACAATTCTACATTGATTCCGCGTCCCGATACCGAAGTACTGGTTGAAGCCGCACTGAATATTGTGGCGGCGGATGCAAAAATATTAGATTTGGGTACGGGAACCGGGGCTATTATTTTAGCCTTGGCCAGTGAATTGCCGAATGCATCATGCACGGGGATTGATTTTAGCGATAAAGCGGTTAATCTGGCTAAAGAAAATGCGCAGCAGTTAAATATAAAGAATGTGCAATTTAAGCAAAGTAACTGGTTTGAAAATATAACTGGTCAATTTGATTTAATTGTTAGTAATCCACCTTATATTGATAAACAGGATGATCATTTAAAGCAAGGTGACCTTCGTTTTGAACCTTTATCCGCATTAGTCTCAGAGCAAGAGGGCTTGGCGGATATTCAATTAATTGCCCAACAAGCGCCGCAATATTTAGCGGGCGGCGGGTTTTTATTAATTGAGCATGGTTATAAACAAGCCGTTGCGGTAAGTGATATATTACATAATTTGCATTATCAACAAATAAAAACAATTAAAGATTATGGTGGCAATGATCGTGTCACTGTTGCGTTATTTAATCATTCTAAACAGAACGAGGCATAGATGTATCACTTTTTAAAATATACCCATTTAACGTTTATTTTACTGGCAGTATTGCTTTTTGTTGTCTCCTTTTTCTGGCTAAAAACAGGCCATAAAAACGCGCAGAAAGTGGTTTTCAAAAAAATATTGCTACATACGCATTTTACTATTTTGTTATTAGGCTTGGCACTTGTGTGGATGATGCACATTAACCCATTTGAATCTCATGGTTTCTGGGTACTCGAAAAAATAGGCGCGTTTGTCGCTTACAGCATAATGGTTATAGTTGCTTTAGATAAAAACAAAGGAAAAGGAGTACAACTTTTGTCTTTTATTGGGGCATTTGGTTGGCTTATGTATATAGGCCAATTAGCTATTAGTAAACAAGCTATTTTGTTAGTAGGGTAAAACGTGATTACTGTATCTGAGAACGAAGTGCTAAAAAATGAAAGCAGTGACATCATGCTTAATGATCAGTTCGATTTTGAGCACTGCTCACTCGTTGACGCGGCCATTCTAGCTGAATCAGAATTAACTGGAACTAGCGTTAAAGATTTTCGGGATATGTTACGCCTGCAACATCTTGTGGTTGAATCAAAACTCGCGAGTTTTGCCGTCGCGGATAAAGAAAAACTCGATAAATTATTGGATATTCTTTATCAACAGCAGGATTTTAAAGGCGATTGGCAAGCTTTTTTTAAAGTTAAAAATGCACTGATCTCTCAAGTATTATCTCGCCGTAAAGGGATACCAATTAGTTTGGGGATCCTCTGCTTAGATCTCCTTAAATTTTGTGGATTCGATGTGCAAGGGATCTGCTTCCCAAGTGGTTTTTTGATTCGTATTGTGCTCGAAAATGAAGTGCTTTACTTAGATCCTTTCACCGGTGAATTGCCGTCATGGGAACAGCTAGAACTTAAAGTGCGCGGGCAATTAGGTAATCATGCTCGATTAACGCTGGATATGTTAAAACCTGATGATAACAAGACTATTATAATACGCTTAATTAATGTCATTAAAGCCGCCTATATTCAAGCTGAAAATTTAGAGTCAGCTTTATTATGTTGTGGTATTTTACTACGTATTGATCCTGATGATGCTTATGAAATGCGCGATCGCGGTTTTCTATTTCAGCAATTAGACTGCTTTAAATTGGCCAGTATCGATTTTGAATATTTTATTGATCAATTTCCTGAAGATCCTATCGTCAGCCTTTTGAAACAACAGATTAAACATATGAAGCTTGAAAAAAACACTCAAGTGATTCACTAATAAAGAAGCGAGTAAGTCATGAAACAAAAAATAATAAAAGTAGGCAATATTGACGTTGCCAATGATCTTCCATTTGTTTTATTCGGTGGTATGAATGTATTAGAGTCGCGTGATTTGGCGATGAAGATGGTGGAAACTTATGTTGAAGTAACCACTAAGTTAAATATTCCTTATGTGTTTAAAGCTTCCTTTGATAAAGCCAACCGTTCATCAATTAATAGTTACCGTGGACCCGGTCTTGAAGAAGGGTTGCGTATTTTTGAAGAAATTAAAAAAACCTTTAATGTGCCTATTATCACCGATGTACATGAACCTTACCAAGCGAAACCAGTAGCAGAAGTGGTTGATGTTATCCAATTACCTGCATTTTTGAGCCGTCAAACCGATCTTGTGAAAGCAATGGCTGAAACTAATGCGGTCATCAATGTGAAAAAAGCACAGTTTTTAGCGCCCCATGAAATGCAGCATATTATTACTAAATTCATTGAAGCAGGTAATGATAAAATAATCCTTTGTGAACGCGGCAGCTGCTTTGGTTACAATAACTTAGTGGTCGATATGTTAGGTTTTAGCACCATGAAAGAAACCGGTTATCCGGTTATATTTGATGTCACACATTCATTGCAAAAACCGGGTGCACGCAGTGATAGTGCAGATGGTCGTCGCAGTCAAGTGGTACAACTTGGTTTGGCTGGCATGTCACAAGGTATTGCTGGACTGTTCTTAGAGTCTCATCCGGATCCGACTAATGCGAAGTGTGATGGGCCATGCGCATTGCCGCTTGCTAAACTAAAACCGTTCTTGACGCAAATGAAGCAGATGGATGAATTAGCGAAAAGCTTGGATTTGATTGATACAGAGTAATTAACATCGACACGCTGACACTATCTTGTAGAGCTCGGCTATTTTTAATCATTGCCTCATTATTTGGGGCAATTGGCGTCGCCGCAGGTGCTTATGCCAGCCATGGTTTAAGCCGTTGGGCTTCCAGTGCTCAGATTGAATATTTTCAACTCGCGGTTACCTATCAATTATTTCATGCAATCACTTTATCGGTCGTCTGCGTACTTTCTGTTTTTATTAATAATCGTTGCTTACTGTTAAGTCAAATCGGCTTCGTGTTAGGTGTCTTTCTTTTTAGCGGCAGTTTATATCTCTATGTTTTAACAGGTATAAAGGCAGTTGCTGTATTTACCCCTATTGGCGGTTTATTATTGATAATTGCTTGGTTATCTATGCTGCTGGCTTTGTTAAAAAATAAAAACTAATAAATAGATAGCGGCGCAGCGGTAAAAAGTATGATGAGGATAGGCCAAGTTACTTATTAACTCCAAGAGCGGAAATGCCCAGTATCAATGTGTACAAAATCACTCTCTGAGTAATAACCGACCCCACCAATTTTAAGTGATAGTGCTGCTTTCCTCACTTCGGCTAACGGTACGCCTTGCAGACGAAAATCGATCGCCCGACCAATCATATGCAGGCTCTTTTTTGCTACGCCGTTTGATTTTCTGCGGAGCATTTTATTGGTTGCTGGAGAGCGATAACCCGAGATTATCTGTACTTGTGTATCACAGCCGATCACTTTCTGAATCTTCGAAAGTTGGTCGAATAATCCCCTATCCATCTTGATTGCTTCATTGTGACGAAAATCACGACATAAATGATTAAGCTTGCGTAATTCACCTAATTGGTAGTTATTCCCATCAAAGTATTCGCTGTCTAAACATTCACCGGTATGGAGATTGTTCATTCGCAAGATTCTTGGTAAAGCACTCAATGGAGAAGAAAATACGACAGGTGAAAGGGCCGCTGCAGCTAATGTGGCAAGCCCGCTTTTAATAAAGGTTCGACGGCTAAAATTTGTGTATTCCATTGGGCTCCGTAGTATGAATAATAGGCGGTTTCTACGAAGATACGGGGTATTTATAAGCAGGTCAAATTCGTTTTCCGTTAAAGATCACAGATAAAGTGGGTAACTTAACTTAGCTCGTTGAACGATAAGCTATTTTATTAGATATTTGAATTTTTTTCAGGGCAATAAAAAGGTATTGCGTAAACGGCAATACCTCCTTAATTTATCTTAAGGTTAATAGAGTATTACCACCCTTTAACGACACCACCTTTAAATATCTCTTGCGCTGCTTGGTAAACTTCTTCCGATTGGTATGCTTTGACAAATGTTGTCACATTTTCAGCGCCGACATTATCGGCACGGGCAACAATCAGGTTCACATAAGGAGATTCTTTATCTTCAACAAAGAGACCGTCTTTTTCTGGAGTCAGATTGATGCTGCTTGCATAAGTGGTGTTGATAATGGCAATACTGACATCATCGAGAGAGCGAGGTAATTGTGCTGCTTCTAGTTCAACAATTTTAAAGTTTTTAGGATTGCTGACGATATCAAGTACCGTCGAACTCAGATCTGCTCCCTCTTTTAATTTAAGCAGCCCTTGTTTCTCAAGCAGCATTAAAGAACGAGCTAGATTGGTTGGATCGCTTGGTACTGCGATTTGATCTCCCTCTTTCAACTCATCTAGAGATTTAATCTTGTTTGAATAAGCCGCGATAGGGTAGACAAAAGTACTACCAGCGATAGCGAATTGGTAACCGCGATCTTTTATCTGTTGATCAAGGTAAGGTTTGTGCTGGAATGCATTGATATCTATCGAACCTTCATCCAGAGAGGCATTAGGTGTAATGTAATCAGAAAATATAATGAGTTTTACGTCTAATCCATATTTTTCTTTTGCGATGTTCGCGGCAACTTCCGCAACTTGCGCTTCGGAGCCTGCAATCACCCCCACTGTAATTTTACTATTATCAACAACGGCTTTACTATCAACTGTTGCGTCTTTATCTCCACAACCGGTGAGTGCCAGTGTCGATGCTAAGCCTATCACAGTGAAAATATTCTTAAGGTTTAAAGTCATAGTATTTATCCTTGTAGGGCGTGCCCTGTTTTTGGTTTTAGTTGGGACTGAAATGATTAGCGGTGATCAACGCGTTTTACTAGATGATCGCCCACAGATTGAATTATTTGTACAAAAATCACTAAAATGACGACGGTAATAAGCATCACGGTACCATCAAAGCGTTGATAGCCATAACGAATTCCGACATCACCGAGCCCGCCACCGCCGACCGTTCCGGCCATTGCTGAATAGCCGACAAGCGTTACTAGGGTGATGGTCACGGCGTTGATAATGCCGGGTAGCGCCTCCGGTAGTAATACTTTGCTAATTATTTGCCTCGGTTTTGCGCCCATCGCCTGTGCAGCCTCTACTAAACCTGACGGCACTTCCAATAACGCACCTTCTACAAGGCGTGCAATAAATGGAATGGCAGCGATAGTAAGTGGAACGATTGCCGCTGCCGTGCCAATTGAACTGCCAACCATAAAGCGCGTAAAGGGGATGATTGCCACTAATAAAATAATAAATGGGACAGAGCGGCCAATATTAACCACTATCCCGACACTTTTATTGACACTTCTATTTTCAAGTAAACCTGATTCTTTACTTAGGTGTAATATAACGCCCAGTGGAATACCAAAAATAAAACCTATAAATCCCGAAGCAAAAACCATTGTGAATGTTTGCCCTAATGCCTCAACGAGCAGCCCTATCATGCGTTCATTGCCAGCCCACCAACTAAAAACAGAATCAAGCAACATAACCTAACACCTCTATTTCAACTTTATGCGCTTTTAAAAACGCGATAGCTTGCTGTGCAGCCCTTTCCGGACCAAAAAACTCGGCTAACATGAGTCCAAATTTAACGCCTCCCACGTAGTCCATATTGGAACTTAGAATACTGATGTCGATATTAAATTCGCGTGCTACTTGGCTAATTAAAGGTGCGTCAACGGATGCGCCGGTAAATTCTAAGCGCACCAATGGATAGCTTTTCTCGGTACGCGCTGATAATAAACGATGACGGTAATCTTCTGGTATTGTGAGATCGAGTGTGGAGCGAATAAATTGGTGCGCTAGCGGCGTTTTTGGATGGGCAAAGATATCACCTACACGGCCTTGTTCAACGAGTTCTCCATTACCAATAATCGCCACTTCAGAGCAGATTCCTTTGACTACTGCCATTTCATGAGTGATCAATAAAATGGTTAGGTTTAAGGTTTGGTTGATTTTTCTCAACAGCTCTAAAATAGATTGCGTCGTCGCAGGATCAAGCGCGCTGGTGGCTTCATCGCAGAGCAATACTTTGGGATCGGAGGACAGTGCACGAGCAATTGCCACACGTTGCTTTTGACCACCGCTTAAATTAGCCGGGTAGGTAGCACTTTTGTCATTTAGTCCGACGAGATCTAATAAGCTATCCACTTTAACTTTGATTGCTTTTTTACTGATACCTGCGAGTTCTAAAGGTAGGGCTATATTATCAAAAACAGTGCGAGATGAAAGCAGATTAAAGTGCTGAAAGATCATGCCAATTTTACGGCGAGTTAAGGTTAACTGTTGATTGGAGAGCTGGGTCAGATCAATGCCATCGACAATTATTTTCCCGCTAGTTGGGCGTTCCAGCAAATTAACGCAACGAATTAGCGTGCTTTTTCCTGCACCGGAGGAACCGATAACCCCGTATATGCAACCTTGAGGTATCGTAAGGTTGATATCAGTTAGTGCATGGATTACATGTTCCCCCTGATAAAATACCTTATTAACATTTATTATTTCTATCATCAAATTTCCTGGAGCTAATTAAAAGCCGCTTAGTGTTCTGTGTGTTATTTAAAGGCCGACTGTTAACATACAAACAGCAATGAACAGTAAGACGTCTAGACGGCCAAGTCAACACTTAATTGCGAGCTAATCTTAATTAGTCAATAAATCGAATGGTTAGTGGCCGATATTATTCGCTGTACTTTAATAAATGTCTTTTTATCGCTGCGTTAGCAAATGAATGCTTAACACTGGTCTTATAGATATTAAAATAATCTGCTCGGCTAAGGTTAAACTGTTCCATTACTTTGCGTACTTCATCGCTCATCGTGGTATTCGAAACAGTGCGATTGTCGGTATTAATCGTTACCTGCACACCGTCTTGATAAAATTCTTTTATTGGGTGAGCGCTTAATGACGTGACAGCTTTGGTTTGAATGTTACTGCTCGGGCAGGTTTCTAAAGCGACCGTTTGACTTTTAACAAGGTCATAGGCAAGTGCATGCCCTTTAATATAAATACCATGGCCAATGCGCTCTGCGCCCAATAACGAGATAGCATCGTAGACATTCTGGCCAGAGCCTTGCTCACCTGCATGAATGGTAATACGATAGCCTTTTTCTAGCGCATATTGCGCGTAGGGAGAAAATTCTTGGCAAAAGCCAGCAGCTTCGCCCCCAGCCAAATCAAAAGCAACAACGCCATCGTTAAGATATTTTGCGCCTGCATCAATCACGCCTTTAATACTTTCTTTAGGCATATGTCTTAATAAGGATAGGATATAGTTGCCTTTGATATCGTACAGCTTCTCTGCTCGCTGCATGCCTTCGATGGCACTGCCGATAATGATATCCAGCGAAAGTCCCTGCTGTGTATGTAACAGAGGACCAAAACGCACTTCTAAATATTTAACATTCTCTTTCGCGGCATCTTCAAATAGCTCAAAAGAGATACGTTCAATTGCCGCTGCTGTTTGCATCACTGAAAGTGGTAGTTCAAATCGTAGTAAATATTCATCTAAGTTAAGACAAGTTTCTGGCGCAATCATTAGGTTGTTTATTTCATTAATATCTTCACTTGGCAATGTTATATCTTGCTGGCGCGCGAGATCAATAATAGTTTGCGGTCGGACGCTACCATCGAGGTGGCAATGTAGATCAATTTTAGGTAAGTCAAAATAATTCATCAGTCTCTTCCTTTATTTGGGCACGTAAAGTTACAGACTTCATAATCAAGAATTTGAGGGCCTTGGTAGAAACTCCCAAACCATATTTTTGGGATTATACGAAGCAATTTAGCACTATACTTTATCAGTATGCTCAATTTCCTGCAATCTATACTGAAGGCCTGAGCTCGTGTATGAGCGTTGCATGGGGCAATAAATAATGAAATTATTTTACCCTTCATAACGTTATTATTAAAATGTCGCTAGATATCGCGATATGAGCACGTTAAAATCATTAAAATTTTATTTCACAAGAAGCAAGTAATGGCAAAAACAGCAGCAGCACTTCACATTTTAGTGAAACATAAAGAACAAGCAGAAGATATTCTGGCGCAGCTTAAAAAAGGTGCAAAATTTCAGACTCTGGCTAAAAAACATTCTACCTGCCCATCGGGTGCAAAAGGGGGGGATTTAGGTGAATTTAAAAAGGGGCAGATGGTTCCAGCCTTTGATAAAGCTGTTTTTACCGGAGAGATATTAACGCCTTTACTGGTGAAAACTAAGTTTGGTTGGCATATTGTAAAAGTTTTATATCGAACCTAATTAGCTGTTTTGCTGTGCGAGTCGTCGCTATCTGCAAAATTCGATAATTTATTTCTAGAAGTACGGTTTTAAGCGCGTTTTATCCGAGACGAGATTGAAGTTGCAATACTATAAATAGTGCACAAGATTAAGCGGGTTGGTAGAAGGGCAACTGCATGCGCTAAAGTCCATGTTTTACAATGAGACTGCGTTACATTTTGACTGTTAGCGTTACAACTCTTGACGTTTTTATTAGCTATTGTCGGCTGCTCTTGTTTTGTTGCCTCAGTGACGTCAGCTGTCTGAAGGGTATCTCTTTTTGGAATTTGCTAGTTACTGCGTTCTCCTCCCATGCTGATGACACTCACTCGGCCTTTTCCTGCTGCTTTAGCACGATAGAGTGCAATATCTGCTTGTTTAAGTAACCAATCCTCACTGAGTTGATCGTAGTCGATACCCGCGCAGTCACTAATTCCTATCGAGCAGTTTAAATCAGGCAAGCTCGCTACTATTTCTGGTTTATCTGTCCATTTAGTGAGCTCGGCTCTAAAAAATTGTTGTTTTCTTAGATTGGCGAGTAAACGTTCGGCAATAATTTGTGCGTCTCCATTATGGGCATTTGGGAATACCACAACGAATTCATCGCCGCCCCATCGAGCAACAATGTCGCCCCCCCTCATGCTTTGTACTAATAACCGCGCAAATGCTTTGAGTACTTTATCACCTATATCGTGACCTAACAGGTCATTTACTTTTTTAAAATTGTCTAAATCAATATAGGCAAGCGAACATTGATAGGTGTCTACATGCTGCTCATACAAGAGTAGTTCTTGATCTAAGCGAGTTAATAATGCTTGACGATTAAATAACCCGGTTAACGGATCGGTTGTGGACATTTTTAGTAAGTTTTCTTGGTGCCCAATCATTTGTAATTGACTGCTGAGCTGACGGGTAATTAAATGTAATATATCTTGAGTTTGCTGATCAAAATAACGGTTACGGTTAAAGTTACAAAGAATCATTGCCCCATACAAATGGTTATTAACAAAAAGAGGCAGGCAAGTGACCGAATCATAGCTAGCGCGTTTACCATCTTCTCCCCGTGAGCAAAAGCGGTTTTCAGCCCAAGGCTTTCTTTTTTTGTTTATCTGCTCAAGGTAATAATCCAATTTATTAAGGGGAGCATTCCCTACTTGCGAGGAGAGCTGCCACTTTGTACCATTGAGGTGATAAATCATGCCCAGCTGCACGGTAAAGTTTGCGCAGACTAACTTTAAACTTTCAGTAATGAGCTCATGGGTCGTCGCGAAGCGTTCTGGTAAAGACTGCATGCGACTAATTAATTGCATTTCACGCAAACGTTGCTGCACTTGCCTTAATTGCGTTTCCTGCTTGGCATTGCGGACAATATCATTGAGTTGCAGTGTCGCTTTGGATAATGCGTAGATTGGTAGTTGGCTTGTATAGATTGGCTGTTGCTGTGCAATTTTTTCTCTTATCGCTGAGAATGTTTTAGTAAAACGGGGGAGTGACAAAGTCTCACACATAAGCAGACTATTGTTGAGTAACGCATTACAAGCAGACCAGTCACCTTGGCGACTATAAACTTCTAATAATTCGGTGCTACATCTTGGTAATAAAGAGGTGTCCATCTCGGCAACTTGGCCCAGTATCGCTGGCGCTTGCTCAAGGACTTCTCTGGCTTCCTGTAAATTGCCATCTGCACTGAGTAAGCAGCCTTTTAATAGTGCTTGCAAAAACTTACCTGTACTGGAGGGTTTAAAGGGGATATTTTGCATTCTCTCTAAACACTGCTGAGCACTTCTAATCTCCCCTAATTTGGTATGGCATAATCCCTTTAAGCTAAATACATCGTAAAGGTTGCGAAAGGGGAAATGGGTCATTTTTCTAATTCGACAGATACGCACAAGTTTATCAAGTATACCTGTCGCTTGTGGATAATCGCGCGTACAGAAGTATAGCCAAGCAAAGTTATATAGGGTGACAAATAGCTCTGTATAGTCGTTGGCCTGACGGGCAAGATGATAGGCGGCTAAGTAGTGATTCTGTGCTTCTTGGTATTGCTCGAGCAGGGTATTATAGTAACCACTGCCGTTGTGCATTCTTACTCGTTCACTCACTTCACCCAATTCTTCACGGATCTTGGAACTGATCGCAAAACATCGAAAAGTGGATTGATAGCGATTAATGTAGGAATAAACAATCCCTTTGCTATGATAACTTGCCGCAACACCTTGGCGGTGCCCAATTGCCTTTGCCAGTTTTACGGCTCGCTGGGTAATATCGAGGGCTGTTTTGGGGGATAATTCATCATAAAAACGCAGATAAGTATAATAATTGCGCAGCACATAGAGATGTGAACAATTCATATTATTGCGGCACAGCTCTTCATCAAGTTGTTCAAATGCTAAAAGCGGTAATGGGGTTGATGACTTATCGTGGACATAGAAATTAATAAACCGAGATTGTGCTAAGAGTCGCTTATCAGCGGCTTGTTCGGCGATATCAAGTGCCACTTCTGCATATTGCATCGCTTTTTCAAAGCTCTGTCGCCGCACGAAGGTGATACTTAATAGATTAAATAAGCGAACCCTATCGTAAGTGGTTGTAATAGCTTCTTGAAATACCTGCAATGACTCAAGTTCATTCAGAGCCCCATTGAGATCGCCTGAAAATAACAGCGCTTCAGCTAGTCTTAAATGCAGATTAACTTTATGTTCGTCTGCTGTTGCGGTATCTTCGAGTAGCAACCGAGCTAGTGCCTCTACTTCAGGCCAGGCCATTAAATTGGTGTTCTGCGCGAGTAATTGAAGTGATAAAATCTGTGCTGAGTTAGACGCCGCTGCTGCAGGTAACATTGATCCATCACAGTCAGGCGCAGTGCGTAAAAGGGAGGTGTCGTCTAACCAATCCAAGAATTTTTCCCAGGCGTCATCATCTTGCCGATTGCCTAAAGCATACTGAATATCAATCGATACCATGACCATCAGCGGAATTGATGATTTTTTAGTTGCGAGTACTCTTAATAGATCTATTGCTGATGCGGAAGCATAATGCCAGTCGCTGACCACAACCAGCGAAGGTGTCGTGACAAGGAGTTCAATTAAGTTAACTATAGCGTTAGTGATCATCTGTTGTTCAAAAAACAGATCATCGACTACGAGCATTTCGCTGCGCTGGTATATATCGCCTTTTAATATCGCGATTAAATTCTGTTGTAGGGGTTTGTAACTACTGGCGCGCTTAACGACTTCTTCAGCGCTGTATGAGGATAGGCTTAAATTTTCGATTAACAAAGTAAAAATAGCACTAAAGGGATCGTAAACAGAGTTGGGATTTAGGCGCATGAATTTGACGGGTAGTCGTTGCTCTTTGGCTAATGCAGAGGCAAAACGGCAAAGGGAATCAGGATCGGCACTTTGATAAAAAGTAAAGCAGGCCTCAGGTTTTTCAGTACGTAACCAGTCTAGCAACACCGGATTGGAGAATGAGCTTTGTGCTTGTGACATATTACGAACGACCTTATAGGCTTATAATTTTAGTGGTATTTTAAGGCAAATAAAGTAAAAACAATGTTGCCGAGTTCACAGAGATCTTGAGTTGTTGGTCTGCTTTACTGGCTTAATTTAAAAGTTGTTAGATGCGTCAATAAATCAAGGTGTTATTGAACTTTATATTGATTTCTAGGGATTACTTAGGATCCCTTTTGTCGATATTTCTTAGATGTTTCTAGCGTCTTTTTTTTTCTTAGCGGCGTCTAAATTCACGATCCATTTTAAATGCAAAAGAGGTCACATAAGCTTCTATCGAAGTGATTTTTTTATCCATCGCCTCGAATTCATGACTTATGCTTACTAACATTTCTGGTGCTGAAGAACCGGACTGCCAAGATTTCGTTTTTATATTATGCGCATAGAACTCTGATTGTGCGGGGATCTCATCAATAATGAAATACGCTGCAATATAGGCGAGCACAATAAAAAATCCGCCTGTGAATAAAAAAGCGGTTATAACTAATAGTCTGGTAATCCAATTTTCAATGCCTAAGTATCTTGCGAGGGCGGCGCAAACACCGCCTAAAATTCGATTTTTAGGATCACGATATATTTTTTTGCTGTTATTTTTCATTTCTGTCTCCACTGCGGCGCTTCTACATCAAGAATTTTTTCCAGTGAAACAACTCGCTTCTGTAGCTGTTCAGCACGAGCCAGCAGCACCTGTAACTGATCCATCTCTCTTACGGACAATCCTTTGCTGAGCTCTTTTTGGCTACGGTAATGTAAAATAAGCCATAATGGGGCGACAAATATTAAAAATACGCTCAGTGGTAGCGTAATATAATCCATAGCAATTCCTCACTTGGTTATCTGTTTTTAAAGTCAGACCTTCATTATAGCCGCTGTATTACCAAAATTAATCATTAACCATGTATTAAGTAAATAACAGCTTTGCACTGAGCGCGATGGACATTATGACCATTAATGGACGAATGAATCGACATCCTTGATTGATCACTAATTTTGATCCAAGTGTCGCTCCGATTGCTTGACCGATAAGCATACAACCACCCAGTAACCACATTACATTGCCCGCTAAAGAAAAACTGAGCAGGGCTGCGATATTACTGGAGAAATTAAGTACTTTGGCATGCGCGGTTGCTTTGATTAGGTTATGACCTGCTAAGGAAACAAATGCTAAGGTGAGAAAACTGCCGGTACCGGGTCCAAAAAAACCATCATAAAAACCGATGCAAAGGGCAAAAGTAAAAGCAAAAACCGTCGGGGTGAGTATCTGTTTATTATCCACGGCAGTTATTTTTTTTGAGAATAAAAAATAGCCACCGATAGCTAAAATCAAAAATGGTAAGATAGATTCGAGTATAGCGGCATCAATTTTCTGAACCGCAATAGTGCCTAAAACACTGCCTGTAAAAGCACAAAATATCGATAACTTTATCTCTCCTAATTTAATAATGCCTTGGCGCACAAAATAATAACTTGCAAAAAAACTGCCACCACAGGCTTGTAATTTATTGGTTGCTAATACCGTTGCTGGTGGCAATCCGACCCACATTAAAATCGGAATGCTTAGTAAACCGCCTCCACCGGCAATCGCGTTGATAAAGCCTGCCAGTATGGCCACTAAAAAAAGGATTATTGCGCTTTGCAATGATATGCCTAAGAGAACGTCTAAAGCCATCTGATACTTACCCATTTAAAATACAATTGCGCTATTTAAGTGGATTTGCATCGCGAGTGCAAAGGAGTTATCTTCCTTCTCGTGTGAGTTATTTTCACTCAACTATTAAGTGAGCTAGTAAGGGAGTAGAGAGATGTATCCTAAATTGCCACCTTTAAATGCATTGCGAACATTTGAGTCTGCCGCTCGCCATGTGAGTTTTTCACTGGCGGCTAAAGAGTTATTCGTCACGCATGGTGCCGTCAGTAAGCAGGTAAAAGGTTTGGAAACTTATCTCGGCCTGTCACTTTTTATACGTCAGCATAAAGGACTGCGCTTGACAGATGAGGGCATCCGTTATTTAACGCATATTCAGTCTGCACTGCAAACCATTAATGATGCCACGGTAGATATTCAATCGCAGCTACTGCGTGCGCAAAGTTTAGCGATTAATGTATTACCCAGCTTAAGTATTAGCTGTTTGATCCCCTGCTTAGAAAATTTCAAGTCATCTCATCCTAATCTTTATGTGGACTTATCAATTGGTGATTTCCCCATTGATTTCTCACAATCTCATTATGATATTGCTATTCGCAGTGCAACGTCTGCACCACAAGGTGTTAATTTTATTAAATTGATGGATGAAGATCTCTGTTTGGTCTGTTCACCACAACTTGCGTCTGAAATGTCTACACTTGCAGATATTAATGAGATGACGTTACTCAAGCATACGTTACGGCCAAATATGTGGCATGAGTGGTCGCAGGCGGTGGGGGTTGTGCTCAGCACCGATAAAAAGTTTGGTATGGCGCATTTTTATATGTTAAGTCAAGCTGCCGTCAGTAGCATGGGGGTTGCACTGATTCCGAGATTTTTTATCGAGCAGCAACTTAAAGAGGGCTCGCTAGTGATCCCTTTTTCGCTGTCATTTACTAGCCCCTATTGTTATTACCTTTTAACCCCTAAATCGAGTAATTACTCGTTTAAAGTCCAGCTATTTATTAATTGGATTTTAGACGTTTTTGCACCTTACAGAAAAATATCTGCTGAAGGCTGTGTGTAGTTTTTTAGCGGTGAAAAGGCGCTTAATCGTGTTCCGCCACTGCATCATTTGCAGCTTCAACAATGGCATCGACAGTCAGCTGTGCTTCGCTTATTTTATTTTATTTTTATCACCGACTTGGTATTTCCTGTACTTACTAAACAGCCATCCAGTCCGGCATTGATTGCGCCTTCAATATCACCGCAGATCTCATCACCAACCATTAACACTTGATCCGGCCTTAAGTTAGTCGATGCGAGAGCCTGCAGGAAAAATCTGACAATAGTTTCTGCAGAATAATCGCATCAGTACAAGCGGCGCAGGTGTTTTACGTGCGCTGTTAGTGACAAAACGAGACTGTCAGTGGTTTGATAGTGTTTTCTTTATGGCGTCACCGCGCTCGGAATAGCTTACTCGCCGAGATATCCTCCGCCCATTTAAATCGATAAAAAGAGCTCTTTTTTTACTTTATCTATATTGTAGTGATTGGCTAGTTGTGCGTATCTCTGCTGGCCAATAAGCTTATTCTGGACCGGAAATTTAATGTTCTCGTTTTACCCTGATAATTGCTTTACTTGCAGTCGCGTTTGCTCTCTTGAGATAAAATCTCTGTTTAAAAAGGGGAAAAGACAAATATGTAACACACAGGAATTAAAATATGTATTTTAATAACAAAAAAGACTAAAAAAGCGTGTTTTTTTTCTTTACAAAAAAAGGCAATAAAAGCGATGATTCGACTATCAATAACTGGCATATAATTGCAATGCCAGACGCTGTATATCACCTAGTGATAGTTATTAATTAGTTTTTGGAGTGTTAAAATGGGAAGCAGTAGCAGTAATTCTCAGCAATTTGATGATGAAGACGATGATGCAGAAGTATGGGAAGGTGAGGATGATTGGGAAGAGGATGTTATCCACGCCCGTAAAGAGCACCAAAACCATCGTGGCAGAGGAAAAGGACAAGTACGCCGTAATATTGAAGATATCAAAGAACAACAACAACTTAAGGAGTTGTTAGGCGACGATTTTGATGACTAATTAATCATTTAGCACAGTAAACGGTAGCTGTTTACTGTGTTCCATTATTTTGTGTAAAAGTGTTTGATTTTTATTGTTTTTAGTAACATTAACTGAATAATAATATATCAAAGGACGAGCTACACCGTTACATGCCCTATTGTTGGTGATGGTTTTTATAGTGATAAATCTGTTCTTAGATAATCTCTACTCATTGATAATTGTTCTATGGGGCTTTTATCCTGCTCATGCTCTACTATCATCCACTTTAGTTGTGGGTTGTTACGTAACGCATTTACAATACCTGTAACATCTACTGAACCTTGCCCTAGTGCGACGGACTTACCATTAAGAAAGTCTCTTAAATGCACATAGGATATCCGGCTTTTATTTTTATTTAAAAAAGAGATCGGATCTTGCCCTGCAATATCAATCCAGCCAGTATCGACACACAATTGAATAAGTGACGGATCAAGTTGCTGTAATAGAGTATCAAAAGGGGTGCTTTCATCATCCAGACGCTGAAATTCGAAATCATGGTTGTGATAATGTAATTTGATCCCCGCGGCCTGTAATAACTCGGCTTTCATATTTAGGTATGAACAGCTCTTCTGAAAATTATTTAAGCTGCGATCATGCCATGTTAAAGGACCGGATACACATAGATTCAAACAGTCATTTGCGTGAAGGTACTCGATAATGTTAGATAAATCATTGAGTGCATCACAACCAACATGCAATGCTGCATATTGGAGATTATATTGTTTGATATAGGGGGCAATATCCATTGCAAATGGCATTTCAACCGCTTGATAACCGATTTCTGCCAGGCGCCTAAAAATATAGTCAGGTTCATTTACAATATACTGTTTGTCAAAAGAATAAAGCTGAGCGCCTAAGTACATATTGCTTTCCTTATAATCGTTGCGACGACGAATGTTATGGGCGATTTGAGTGTCATTCTCTGCTTATAATATCCCTACTCTTTCTTGGTGTTAGGGGGAGATAATGAATATCTTTAAATAGACTTTAAGGATATTTAAACACTTTATACGCTCAAAGTTTAAACTAAAATTATAATGAAAGCGCTTTCTTGAGCGCTCTGTCACAGATTTTTTTGCTGTTAGCTTTTATACTGCTCCTCGATGACTAACTGGTCATTCGTTTGTAAGCGCTTTCATTATTACTGATTTAATATCAACATTAATGCTTGGGTTTCATAACATTCCTTTTGACGTTATTTTTTACGTGATGCGGCCCCACAGCCGCATTTTTTTTGCTTTTTTTAGTGGTTGTTAATACGACTTTCTTTTCTGGCTCGAGTCCCCGTATTGTTGCTTTCCGTTTAGGAATAACGCAATGACACTGGATGCTTGCATATCAGCCTTAACAATACTTGCCTCAATAAGTAACCACTTTGAATCCATACTTTCCGAAAACTGATTGAATAAGTTAAGTAAAATACTTTTTAGATGCGTCTGTGATGTGATTTATTATAAACACCTCCTGTGTTGCATTAACTGTGGTAGCGCTTTAGCCACTGTTCTTATGTTAACCTCAGTTCTGGATAATGGAAGCGAAATCAGATTAAATATCAACAAGTTAAAAAACATATTATACAGTGCTGTTAGTTTTGCGTAGTTCAAGGCGAATCATCGCAGCAATAACTGGTTATTGGCAGATGATTTAACGCAGAAATACGCGTAAATAACGGTACTGTATCGTTTAGCTTATCCAGAATTGAGGTTATGTTAACCTTGTTCCTACATCATACGGCAGCTTGACTACATACCGTACTGTTTAAATCCTGATCTTGAAAGATTAACTGCACTCGTCAGGGACGCTAGAGTGTAATTAATATACGGTTAACTTTATTTAATGTTAAAATCATAGTGCAACAGGGGTTACTCTTTGAGTGATACCAATAAGTATCGTTTTTTGTGCGAATCTAATCGAAACTGTACACGATTATCAGTTATCTAAAGTGTTTATCTAAAGTGTTTATCTATCAGGTGAAAGGAAATTAATGAATATGTTCAATAAAACTGCTGCGTTGTTGGCGATAAACTGGAAAAAATTTATTCAGTTCTGTTCTGAGATTCAACAGTTTCAAGAGCGGATTTGGATAGTCAGTATTCAGCAAAAATCAGGGCAAAAGAGCAATTTACTCAACGATACTTTTGTAGTCAGTGAAGACGGCTTTGATCACCCAATGCAATGGATGGAGAAGCAGGGGTACCAGCGTGAAATGATTGATGATGTGGATAAAATGCAGCGCTCTCAGGCGCTTAAAATAGAATTGGAAAACAGTTCGCATAGCTTGATTAGAGTTAAATAGTTGTAGCAAAAAGTAGAAAAGAATTAACTCTGTTACTGTTGCCCTTTTAATGCACTTAACTCAGGTCAAAATGAGAAAAGATAAAAACACGTCAAAAAATTGCACCACAGAGTAAAATGAGGGAAAACAGAGAAAAACATAATTATCTTATATTTTAGTATGTTAGTTTTTTCTCTGTGTCGCGCGCAGCACCTCTGTTAATGAATGCGAACCGAAACGCAGTTTCGCAGTCGCATGAAGTGTGCGTGGTAGTGGTTTTAATCTTTTTACAAAAAATAACCTGAGTCATCTACATAAGCATGTAACAAAATTAAAGCTGTTATTATTTTTTAAAACCATTTTTTCCAGTAAAATAGGCCCATTAATACGCCTGTAATGCCGAGGCACATGGTGACCACTATCCAGAAAGCAGGGCTGTACTCAACGCCAGGCATTCCTCCTACATTAATTCCCATTAAGCCGGTAAAAAACCCCAACGGTAAAAAGATAGCTGCGACAATAGTCAACACATAACTTCGTTGGTTCATCTGTTCTGAAATGCTACTACTCAGTTCTTCTTTAGTCATACTAGCGCGTTCTCTTACCGCATCGATATCTTCGATATGGCGTATCTGACGCTCAGCAATACTGCGCAGACGAAGCCCATTTAATTCATCGAACCAACTCAGTGATTCAGCAATTAGCCGATTCAAGGCTTCACGCTGTGGGGCAATATAACGACGTATACCGATACTTTGCATACGGAGCTGTAAAAGAGAGGCGCGAATGAGTCTGGGCTCAGTTGAAAATAGTTTGTCTTCAATGGCCAATAAATCATCCTCGAGGTTATCAACCGTGTCGCTCATTCTCCTGACAATTCGCTCTATCCAGTCTATTAGCAGAGAAGGCATATCTTTCGGCCCGCGTCCTTCTTCCAGATTACGAACCAGATCTACCGTGGACAACAATCTGCGTTTTCTGGTGCTGATTAGTCGCTTGCCGTCTGTCCATAAACGTAATGAAACCATATCCTCTGGATCTGAACCGGGATTAAGGTTAACACCACGTAAAGAAAGTGACAGTTGGTCATTCTGCGAGAGTACATGTGGACGACTGTCATCCGTGAGTAAAGCATCTATAGCAGTTTCGTTTAAGCCACTGTGTTTTTTAATCCATTGCTGAGACTGTTCATCGCTATAATCGAAATGTAACCAGAGGGCGACACTTGAATCACAATTTAAGGCCTCTTGCCAGTTGAGCTTTTGCATACCGCCGGTACCATTTAGAGTTAGTGCATGGACAAAGCCCTTTGGTGCTTGCTTAACTTGTTTCATCATTTAGTTCCTTATTTAAAATACGTGAGCACATATCTTTTTATGGAAAATCCCACTCTGTGTCTTAATCTGTGACGGTGAGAGCTGTATATTGAAATGCGCGCTTACCTGATAATAGTATTGTCTAATAACCTGCTGTTATTAAACGTTAACCTTTCTAAAATGGCAAGGTTACTTGATCCTTGGAACACTCATATCGATAAAAAATGTCAATTATTTTATCTGGATTTTTTTATTGCGATCTTTTACTCAATGCACGATCGGGCTATTGTTAGCCGCAACTGTGGGGGCTTTTTATCTTTTCTAAAGATAATTTATAGTAATAAAAAATGCGGCATACAGGCACTGTTTTGATTGCAATAGGGAAAGCTCCTCCAGTAACAATGAATCATTAAATTTACCGAACAATACACAAAGACTCGTAGGCGCAGTAAAATTTTTTCTTTTTTCTTTTTTATTTTTTGTGTGGTGAAACAGTTTAAATAGCTACTTTTGCTGCTTTACTCGGGGCAACTAGAGGTACAGCAGTAAATTTTATCTGTATAATTACCCCTCGGTAATATTTATATGATCTGTCATGGCTTCTCTTTATAAGAG
>NZ_JAHNZV010000036.1 GCF_022267535.1 Psychromonas antarctica | reverse complement strand
GTTTTATATCAGTTAGCATTTATTATAACCCGCATAAATGCATAGGAAATTCTTGATTTGGTATCATTTACAGGCTTATTTTTCCCATCTTAGTCATGCTTAATGAATTAATATTTTATCCATAAAACGACGCTTAAAACGGGTACCTTTCAGAGGATTGACTAAATAGTCACTTTAAATAACGATCACGCTGAGTTATGGTTATTTAGGTTCAAGAGTAAGATATCACAGCTTTTTTTCAGCGCAGTTAATTCATCGACGTTCATTTTTGATTTACTTAACATCGCCTGTGGGACTTGCTCTGCTTGCAAACGCATATTTTTCCCCGCATCAGTCAAAGAGATAATTCGAACGCGTTCATCTTGTTGCCCTCGCGCTCTAATAATCAAACCTTTAGCTTCTAAACGTTTTAATAGAGGAGTTAACGTACCGGAATCTAAATGCACTTTACCGCCTAACTCTTTTACATTCATGGTTGAATATTGCCACAGCACCATCATCACTATGTACTGCAGGTAAGTTAAGTCTAATTTTTTTAGTAGAGGACGGTAAGCACGTCCCATCGCATTTGAAACACTGTACAAAGAGAAACACAGCTGTTTATCGAGAAACAGATATGAATCAGGATCTTTTTTTCCCATTATTTTTAGCTCCTATAAAATATATTGTACACAATATACTTGTGTTGTGCTTTAAATTCAATTAACATTGTTAGCAACTTAATTGCGCACAACTTAAATTAATTAATTTGATTTAATGTTAGCGTTCCTCTCATATACAAAGGATACAAAATGACTATTTTATACAGCACATCCGCAACAGCAAATGCAGGCCGTAATGGACAAGTGACAACTGATGATAAGAAATTAGATCTGGCTTTAAGTTATCCAAAGGAGATGGGCGGAACGGGTGAAGCAACAAACCCAGAGCAACTATTCGCCGCTGGTTACTCCGCTTGTTTTTCTAATGCCATCTTGCATGTTGCCCGTGAAACTAAAGTTGCTATAAAATCCGCCCCAACAACAGCAACGGTTGCTATAGGCCCAAATGATAATAATGGTTTCGCCTTGGCGGTTACTTTGTCAATCCAATTAGATTTAGAACAAACTGAAGCCGTTCAATTGGTTAATGCTGCGCATCAGGTCTGCCCTTATTCAAATGCCGTACGTGGCAATATCGATGTGAAATTAATCGTAAATGGTGTTGCTTTATAAACGTAGTCATCTGTTTATAGTCTAAACTCATTTATCTAATAACTATCAAGGAATTAATTATGCGTGCAGTACGAATTCACCAATATGGTGGTACAGAAACACTACAACTAGATCAAGTTGATACACCGGTAATCAATGCAGATGATATTCTAATTAAAGTAAAGTCAGCCGCTATTAATCCCGTTGACTGGAAAATTAGAGAAGGATATTTAAAAGATTTCATCCCTTATAAACTGCCCGTCACATTAGGTTGGGACGTTGCAGGAGTAGTCTCCGAAGTGGGTGCTTCAGTAACAGATTTCAAAGTTGGCGATGAAGTTTTTAGTCGTCCAGATATTAGCCGAGATGGTAGCTATGCTGACTATATCGCAGTAAAAGCGGATCAAGCGGTACTAAAATCTACAAAACTGGATTTTGCACAAGCAGCCGCTTTACCTTTAGCGGGCATTACTGCTTGGCAATGCCTAGTCGATGTCGGTCAACTCCAAGCAGGACAACGTGTATTGATTCATGCTGGCGCGGGCGGTGTCGGACATTTAGCGATACAAATAGCAAAAGCGAAAGGGGCCGCAGTCATTGCAACAGCGTCTGCTGCTAACCAAGCATTACTTACTCAATTCGGTGCAGATCAAGCCGTTGATTATAATCAAGGCACTTTGCTTGAGCAGATTGCTCCAGTTGATTTAATACTCGACACACTAGGTGGTGATGTACAGGAGCAATCTTGGGCATTATTAAAAACAGGTGGTATGCTCGTATCAGTGGTCGCACCGCCAAGCGAAGAGAGAGCAAAAGAAAATAATGTTAAAGTTGCATTTGTCTTTATCGAACCGAGTAGCCCTATTTTACGTGAGCTGAATGCGTTAGTTGAAAGTAATCAGCTCATTCCATTTATTGAACATCGTTTTCCATTAGAGCAAATTGCACAGGCTCATTTACAAAGTCAATCAGGCCGCACTCGCGGAAAAATAGTTATTGATGTCAGTTAATTTCCTCTTATTTAGAGTCTGTTAAAATAAAAAGGTCGCATTATTAATGCGACCTTTTTTATTTACTGAGTTAGAAAAAAACACTCTAAACAGTGACCTCGGTATTGCTCATATTTCAGAGGACTGATGCACCTCAATATAACGCTGGCGCTTTTTAACTTTCAGGAAGTTCAAATCAACCACGACCAAACCATCCACGCAATCATTAAAATCCGGATCAATATTAAATGCAGAAAAACTAACACCGGCATCATCACATAGCTCAGAGTATTGTTTATAGAGCGTTGGTATACCAACGCCCATATTCGCCAATAAATGTTTCAAACTGATAAAGTCCTGCTTATAGTCATCACTGGTAAACGCATTGAAAAGGTTACCCTTTTCAGAGTAATCCAATTGAAAAGGGATTTTTGCCTTGGCTAAATTCTTATCACTGGGAAAATGATGCTGATAAAAATGTACCATTAGATTTTTAGCCGCCGCGGGCATGCTATTACTAATACTTACCGGCCCGAATAGATATTGGTAATGTGGATTTTTGGCTACAAAGGCACCGATCCCCACCCAAAGATAATCCAAACTACGTTTACCCCAATATTTAGATTGAACAAAACTACGCCCGAGCTCTAATCCCTGCGCAAAAAGTGGCTCCATAGCAGGCTGATAATCAAATAAAGTACTTGTGTAGAGACCGACTTCCCCAACAGAATCAATTATTTTTTTAGTCTCAGCAAAACGATAGGCACCAACTATCTCTAAATCTTCGTTGTCCCATAAAATAAGATGTAAATAATGCTGATCATAAATATCAATATCACGACGTTTCCCAGTCCCTTCTCCCACCATCCGAAATGCCAATTCACGTAAACGCCCTATTTCCCTCATAATCGGTGAAGGCCCAGCAAAACGGTAAAGCATAATACGTTTACCATCGACGGTTTTACCTAGCGCTTCACAACCTTTAATGGCGGCTTTCAGTTCAGCCCTATTTTCAGGATGAGCAATCGCTTTTTCGGTTTTAAAAATGGCGGCCTTACCATTAGCAATATTGTATAAATGTTTTTTAAACAATTTACACTTACTACTTTGAGTAATATCTAAAGAATCATAGTGTTCAAAAGGTACCACATCACCAATTTTAATATTCATTCGTTTATGAGCTTGCTTAAACATCTCCTTAACTAAAAATAGCGTTGATAAAGGTTTGTAAATGGCAGAAACGGAATAGAAAAAAGCGGAGTTTCTGGCATCCATATAAATAGGTAAAATGGGTGATTTGGTACTACTAGCGAAATTTAAAAAGCCTTTATGCCAGCTGCCATCTCGTATTCCAGCAGGCCCCATGCGTGACACTTCTCCTGCGGGGAAAATGATCACGACGCCATCATTATTGAGCTGCTGATAAATCGCATCAATATTTTTCTTTACCGTCGTCCCTATCGTTGTATTGTTAACAGGCAATAAGAGTGAATGAAGCGGCTTAACATTCATCAATAAATCATTGGCAACTACTTTGAAATCCGATCTAACTTCGCTGACGAGTTTAATCAATGCAGCCCCATCCAACGTGCCGATAGGATGATTCGCAATAATAACCACGCGGCCACTGGCTGGGATCTTCTCGCGATCTTTATCGGAAATACAATATCCAAAATCAAAATATTCCAATATCATTTCCGCAAAATCGATACCTTGTACATAAGGGAACTGCCGCTCAAACTCATAAAATTCTTTTTCATGTAACAGGTAACGTAGGATACGGCCAACACTCTTGCCCAATAACGATTGCTGATTCACCTTAGGGAGGTTATGCGTCACCATTTGCTCAACATTAAACATAATTTGTTTGCTACTTTTATTGGATTGATAATGCAGTCTAACCAGATTTCATTGATTAAATTTTGCAGTTTAATGACAGTTGTATGACAAAGTAACCGGCAGGATCATCCTTAAGAAGAATGATAAAAGTGAAATAGCGGCAAGAAAGCAAAGAAATATAAAAAGTTGGGAGTGAATATCAAGAGAATAGAGCTGTTAATTATCTAGTTTGATCTGTTACAAGTTTTTTATCTGCCAAGCTGGAAACCTTATTTGAGCGAAGAATAAAAATAAACCCCCTATTTTTGAACTTTTTGCGGTAAAGTTAGCCTGTCTATAGGAAGATTATCAATAACGCCTGCACATTCAAAGCATCATAATCACGAGAATTAATCAAATGATCAGTAAAATAAAAACATTTTTCAATTCTATTCTAGAGCAAGAGAATATCCCTGCCGCAGCAGATGATCATCGAATTGCTATTACAGCTCTACTCTGCGAAGTCTGTAACGCCGATCATATTATTAGTGAAGAAGAAGAAATCACCATCGAGCGGACTTTAAGCAAACTCCTTTTAATCGATCAAACCCAAGCAAAATCCTTACTGCAAACCGGCAAAGAAAAAATAAAATCCTCAAATTCATTATTTGATTTCACTTCGCAATTACGTGCAGCCGATTATGATATTCGTAGCAGATTAATCAGAGCAATGTGGGAAGTCGCTTACGCTGATAATCATTTAGATCCCATTGAAGAGCATATTATTCGTAAAGTATCTGATCTCATTTACGTAAAACACAGTGAATTTATTCGCACCAAATTATCCGTAATTGAAGCGTTACCTTAGGCGATAACGCAATATTTTATGCAAATACAGAAGGGATAAAGTATCACTTTATCCCCCTTTTTTCCGCTATTTTGGCTTTATCAATCAAAGCAGTAATCGTTGATCCTTGGATAAGAATAGAAAAAACAACAACCGAGTAAGTCATCACCATAATAAGTTCTCTCACATCTATCTGTTTATCTGGAATAACCAGGATGCCCGCAGGAATAGAAAGCGCCATGGCCAGTGCTAACCCTCCTCGCAACCCTCCCCAAGTGAGGA
The DNA here is from genome assembly GCF_022267535.1 of Psychromonas antarctica. GTDB lineage: Bacteria > Pseudomonadota > Gammaproteobacteria > Enterobacterales > Psychromonadaceae > Psychromonas > Psychromonas antarctica. Next base: position 21,644 of record NZ_JAHNZV010000036.1, on the reverse strand, counting down.
TTCTGACAGACCAAGGGTTATAACTGCGATAACATTTAAATCCCATATAAGCAGTAAAGACACTGAGGTATCGACCCAGTAAAACCAGCGGAATAGCAATAGCCATTAATATCCAATCTTCCGTATGAAACTTAAAGAGCAACATCGATAAACCAATAAGTAAGAACAATACACCATTTAAAAACTCATCCACCAACTCCCAGAAATGGTCAAGATGCTCTTCACTTTCTTTGGAGAAACCGACAAAACGTGTCCAGTTACCTATCATAATACCGGAAACGACCATCGCTAACGGACCCGACACATGAATAACATCTGCAAACACATAACCAGCAGTCGGAATCCCTATGGTCAATAATAGTTCCATAGAGTGATCGTTAGTAGCGCTTATCAAGTAGTGAAAGAACAGCCCTAATAACAAACCGTAAAAAATACCACCAAGTGCTTCTTGAGCAAACAGAAGAGTAACACTGCCTATGGTGGGCGTTTCATGGCCAAAAGCGATGGTAAAAAGAGTCACAAAAATAACCAAACCAAAGCCATCATTAAACAGTGATTCACCTTCAATCTGCGTGGCAATGCGTTTAGGGGCAGATAATTTTTTAACAATGGCTAACACGGCGATAGGATCTGTCGGGGAAATCAATGAACCAAATAGCAAGCAGTAAACCAGTTCAAAGTGAATGCCTATAAATTGACAGATGGCATATAGGGAAAATCCGATAAAGAAGGTTGAAAAGAGTGTAGCCCCCAAGGCTAATACGGCGATTTCCCACTTTTGGTCTTTAAGATTAGGCAGCTTGATTCCTAATCCACCCGCAAAAAGCAGAAACCCGAGTATCCCTTTAAGTAAAAAATCTTCAAAGTTGATGCTCGTCATCGTTTCGGTTGCTATTTGCGTTAGGTTAAGCCAATTATTTTGGCCGACCAAAAGAATCAATAATGACAACATCATCGATCCTGCTGTAATAGCGATAGTGGTTTGCATCTTACCAATCTTACTGTTGATAAAAGCGATAAACATAGCTGCCGCCGCGAGAAAGCAGAGTGTGTAGTAGACCGACATAGAATTCTCGTTATACTGCCAATAAGGTTAGAAATCTTGCTTTTAAGTGGGTTAAAAAGCAAACAATTTTTACATAAGATAAGAATTAAGTGGTTTAATATCCATCCACGGCTGGTGAAGCTGAATAAAACCTCGGCTTGTATTTACTGATAAATATAATAAAGACAACACCGATAGCCACGCATGATATTATATCTTTACCCCCACTAAGGTTAATCCATGTTACGAACACTACCTTTTATCCTTATCGCCTTTTTTTTGCTCCAACCTATGCAGGGAAGAGCGGATGATTTGTCTTTCAAAAGCGCTTTTGATAAACAAAATAAAGGGCTCTTTTTTGAGTCATTGCAAGCAGCTTCGCAGATTAAAACGGCAGATGGGTACGCACTCTCTGCTGGCACTCGACTTATTTTAGTGCGTTTTGTTATGACCGAAGAAGAGCGTTTACAAAATATAGATATCGCTTTAGCTGATGCCTTAAATGCATTAAAAATAGATCCTCGGCACCTTCAGGGAAACCTTCAAGCAGCGGTTGGCTTCGGTCTTAAAGCACGCATTATTGATGCTATTGAGAACGCTAGAAAAGCGAAGTTTTATATTGACCAAGCCCTTAAATTTTATCCACAAAGCCCTTGGGCTTGGGCTGCTAATGGCGGATGGCATGCCGAAGTGGTACAAAAAGCAGGTGTATTATTAGGCGCTGTCATGTTTTCAGCAAAACGAAAAATCTCTATCAGCTCTTTTCAAAAAGCAATACAACTGTCAGAAAATCCAATCCCCTTTTATTTGGCCTATAGCCAAACACTTCTGCGTACCCACAAAAAGGAAGATCGCGTTCAAGCATATAGTCTACTCCGGAAAACAGTGCTGCTTGCCCCCCAAAATCAACTCAATAAAATTGCACAACAACTTGCCAAACAGCTTTTACTCGCCCTTGATAAGCAGGATGAGAACAAACTCGATCAGCTGTTAGAAAATTTTGCCACCCCGGCGGGATAATAATAGCGATCCACTCTAAAGGCTGCCTTGGCACAAGCCCACCAGTATCCTGTGGTGCAGAATATATTGCGACTTGCAAGCGATGAGTTGCAGGAAACAATAATGTACATTGATGGCGCCGCCTGCATTAGGCGCTTGCTAACGAGCACAATAGCCCCCCTAAAATTTGATTAATGGTTATCAGATTCAGATTGCTTATCTGCGTAATCTTTTGGCGGTGGTGTCCAGCCTCGTTCTGAGCCGCTGTGCTTACCTAAGCGATCATCACTCATTGCCAGCTTAATTTTGTCTTCCAGTTCAATAAAGAGTTTGCGATAGTTATTATCAAAACGATCCCCTTGCGATTCATTTGCCCACGCCTGATAAAGCTCATCGGATTGTTTATCTTCGGTACGTTTATAAGCACTTTTTTGCTGTTCAACAAAAAACGGATGATATCCTAAACAACGCATTGCTACCGCACCACTTTCTAACGCCGAATAATAGGTTTCCAATTCAATAAAATCAGCACCGGCAGCGCGTAAAAGATAACTATGTCCCCGATCAAAAGCACGCGCTAGAATCTTGATATGTGGATAAGTGTGTTTTACATATTTGACCAGATCAACACTACTTTCACGATTATCAATGGCAACCACCAGCATGGATGCTTCTTCAATGCCTGCAGTGTGTAATAACTCTGGACGAGTAACATCGCCAAAATAAGCTTTAGTATTGATTTTACGCATCACATCGACCTGATTAGCTTGATGATCCAGCACCACGGTTTTTATACCATTAGCCATCAAAAGCCGGTTAATTATCTGCCCAAAACGGCCAATACCGGCAATAATCACGGTGCCTTTTTCATCGATTGTGTCACTTTCGCGTTTATTCGATGCCAGCTGAAAACGAGGCAGGATCACTTTATCAAATAGGATGAACAGGCCCGGTGTTAAAAACATCGAAAGGGCAACAACCAATGATAACGTTTGCGCAATTTCGCTGGGCAAAACATGGCTTTGCACGGTAAAACTTAGCAAGACAAACCCGAACTCACCCGCTTGAGCCAAGCTTAAAGTGAACAACCAACGGTCACTATTTTTAATGCGAAATATATACGCTAGTGCATACAGAATAAGCGCTTTTAAGAGCATCATTCCCACCGTTAAGCCGATAATAAGAGAGAAATCATTAAACAAAAGTGTAAAGTTGATTCCGGCACCGACGGTAATAAAAAACAACCCGAGTAGCAGCCCTTTGAAGGGATCTATATTTGATTCTAGTTCATGACGAAATTCACTATTGGCGAGCACGACTCCCGCAAGAAAAGTGCCTAATGCTGGAGAAAGTCCCACCAAACTCATTAAGGCAGCAATGCCTATCACCAGCATCAGAGCGGTTGCTGTGAAAATTTCTCGTAAACCTGAGCTTGCCACGAATCGAAATAATGGGCGGCTCAGTAAATGGCCTGCAAAAACAACAACCGCAATGGAAGCGGTGATCACTAAGGCATAAACCCAGCCTTGTAGACCTACCACTAGACTGAGCTCTTCATGTGTTGCAGCAGCTGACACCAGAGTATTCTGTGCCTTTTCAATTAATTCGGGTAAAGCCAATAGCGGAATAAAGGCAAGCATAGGAATAACCGCAATATCTTGAAAAAGCAATACTGAAAATGCATTTTTGCCACCGTCTGTTTTATTGAAACCTTTTTCGTTGAAGGTTTGTAAAACAATCGCCGTTGAGGAAAGCGCGAAAATAAGGCCGATAGTTAAGGCGATTGTCCATGACTGTTCGAAGTAAATCGCAATGCCCATGACACTAAGCGTCGTACCAACAAGTTGCAGTCCCCCTAATCCCATTAACCGGTTGCGCATTGCCCAAAGCATTTTAGGCTCTAACTCTAAACCGACCAAGAATAGCATCATGACGACACCAAATTCCGCAAAATGCTGAATACTGACTGTCTCCTCACCCACTAAACCTATTACCGGGCCAATCACAACGCCGGCCATCAGATAACCTAATACCGAGCCTAATCCAAAGCGCTTAGCGATAGGCACGGCAATCACCGCAGCGGCAAGGTAAATAAAAGCCTGAAGGAAATATCCAGTCATCTGTTAATCCTTTTTAATAATATCGTCAATATACTGATTAAGTTTTTGTAGCTTCTGGACCCGGCGCAAATCAACTCTATCATCGACTAATGCTTCCAATAAAATCTGCCATTGTGCTAAGTGCTGTTGAAGATGTCCCGTTTCGCTCGCCGCTCTTGATTCAAACAAAGCAAAAGGTGGCAGATAAATCATGCCATTAAGTGACGCCATCTGCTCCATCGGATTTAACAGTTCGCGAATCGTAAAATGGTTATATCCATCCGATTGGTAGGCCTCTGCCTTACCGCCTGCACTAAGCGAGCAAAAAAAGGTTTTTCCATGCAACGCAGTGGCATCTTCACCATAAGAAAATCCATATTCCAGCACCAAATCTTGCCACTCCTTGAGAATAGCAGGCGTCGAGTACCAATATAGTGGGAACTGGAAAATAATCACATCGTGATCCAGCAGGCGTTGCTGCTCCTTATCGATATCGATGTGAAAGGTCGGATATTCATAGTAGAGATCCACAGCAGTGACCCCATTTATCTTTTGTGCTTGTTTAAAAAGCGGGGCATTAACAGCTGAGCGATGCAACGATGGATGAGCAAGCAAAATAAGTACTTTTTTCTTCGCCATAAACAGGTCACTTTTTAAATTGGTTAATTGAATGATACTTTTGAACATATCCGTGTAGCTATGATAATACTATTTTTCGGCCTTAATTAACTGATTTAGAAGTATAGATAAATGTGCCATTTTAATATCTGATAACTGCTGATAATGAATCAAAGTGGTCTTTAAAGCCAGTAAATGATGCTCAATATTCCCCCGGTTACTGACACACTCTTTTTACGGATAAGTGAAATGTAAGATAGACATATAGTTATTATTTTCTTAACATAGGTTTAACATTTCAATAGAAATAATAAAAATGAATAAAAACACGCTAAATGAAAAAGAGGTCGATATACTTTTGGTCGGCGCGGGTATTATGAGCACCACCTTGGCCATGTTATTAAGACAGTTAGATCCGAGTCTAAAGATAGCCATGATAGAGCGTTTATCTGATGTTGCTAGTGAAAGTAGCGATGGTTGGAATAATGCAGGGACAGGTCACGCCGCTTATTGTGAACTTAATTATACCCCCGAGCACCCCGATGGTTCGATTGATACAACAAAGGCTTTTTCTATCAATACCGCTTTTGAAGAATCATTGCAGTTTTGGTCTTATTTAGTGGATCAAAAAATATTAGCCAGTCCCCATTTTATTAACCAGGCTCCACATCACAGCTTTGTCAGTGGCGACAAGGATGTTAACTTTCTACGCAAACGCTACCAACTATTAAGTGCACACCCACTCTTTGCCGATATGCAATACAGTGAAGATCCTGAGCAGCTAAAAAAATGGATTCCCTTAGTGATGGCCGGACGGGAGCCTACTCAAAAGGTGGCGGGATCAAGAGTACGTTATGGCTCAGATGTTAATTTTGGTGCGTTAACCCGTGATATGTTAACAGCCCTGCAGAAGATGGGTAATTTTGAAATCCTAGTGCAGCACTGCGTGACCGATATTGATCAACAAGCAGATAAGCGTTGGAGGATTAGGGCGAAAAACAAAATGGATGGCCCTCACAGCTATTTCAATGCGCGCTTTGTTTTTCTCGGCGCCGGTGGCGGATCATTGGCACTATTACAAGCTTCGGGGATTCCTGAAAGTAAGGGATACGGTGGTTTCCCGATTAGTGGACAATGGTTAGCCTGTACTGTTCCCGAGGTGGTTGGGAAACATCATGCTAAAGTGTATGGCAAAGCGCCTAAAGGCGCGCCCCCTATGTCTGTACCTCACCTTGACACGCGTATTATTGATGGCAAAAAGACTCTCTTATTTGGCCCCTTTGCAGGCTTTACAACCAAATTTCTTAAGCAGGGATCCCCCTGGGATCTCGCCACCTCGATTAACCCGACAAATTTACTGCCAATGTTATCAGTGGGGACTCAGAGTATCGATCTGATCCGTTACCTTATTTCTGAAATGCTGCAGTCACATAAATCAAGAATGAGGGCATTACAATGCTTTTATCCTGAGGCAAAACCCGCTGATTGGTTTTTATCTGTTGCTGGCCAGCGCGTACAGATAATTAAAAAAGGCGCAGATAAAGCCGGTAAACTAGAGCTTGGCACTGAAATTATTCATGCAGCCGATGGCACGCTTGCCGCTTTATTGGGGGCATCTCCAGGCGCATCCACGGCTGTTCATACGATGTTAGGAGTGATAGAAACTTGCTTTGCGAAGGAACTGAAAACAGAGACATGGCAGGTGGGATTGAAAAAAATCATTCCTTCTTACGGACAATCTCTTGTTGATAATCGGGATTTGTTGGTGACAGTGAGAGAGCATACGCTAGCGAGTCTGGGCCTGGATCAAAAACCTTTGTAAGGAAAGATGACAAAAATTTGTTTTCTTTATTGTGCACAACTCAAAAATAAAAAAACGCACTTTATATTTGCCAATTTAGTGACTAAAAGTGATAACCTGCAAAGTCAGATCTGCACTATAAAAAAACAAATTATCTTACACCGGGAAAGCGCATTGAGTGCGCTTTTTATTTAAAAGTAATGGATGTTTATGTTCCGTTCTATTTTAGCAATAATATTCACTGCTCTGCTTTTTAGTTGTGGCGGCGGCGGCAACAGCACTAAAGAATCTTCAATCCTCGTACCAACACAAGCAAGTGATAGCTGCCCTGCTTCTATGCAATGTGACTTCTTTACAGCACCTAAAGACTATAACGATAATGAGAGTGAAACGGTAAAGATCCATTACGGAATTCATCACGCCAGCGATACACAAAATCGGATTGGTATATTAGTCTTTAACTTTGGAGGGCCTGGCGGAGAAGCAGTCAATGGCACCGCTTGGATGGTTGAAAATAACTTACCACAAAGTATATTGGCACATTTTGATGTCATAGGTATGGATCCGCGCGGCTCGGGTAAAAGTGCTTTTGCACAAGAGCTAAGTGATTGCGCCATCGCAGCACGTAATCATAGGGGGAATTGTGATAGCGTGCTAGCCGATGTCGCGCCGTATTTGGGCAGCAATAGCGTAGTCAAAGATCTCGACCAGTTGCGCATCACATTAGGAGAGCAAAAGCTTAACTTTATGGGGTACTCTTACGGTACTCGGTTAGGTGCATTATACGCCAATATGTACCCTGAAAAAGTGCGAGCTATTGTGTTAGATTCGCCGATGTCTCCTGATGAAGTAAATTACTTTGAATCAGTCAAAGGCAAGATCAGCGGTTTTGATCTGGTTGTCGATTATCGCCTTGGCTTTGATGCCAGCAAAAAGTCCAAATATATCCATGTGTTTGATGCGATAAACCGCACAGGCTCTTATACAGCCGCTGATAGTGTCAGCTTAAATAGCTCAGAAGCTTCTAATGCACTGTTTGCAACGGCAGGCAGAGAAACATCAGCTAACTGGTCAAAAATTAAAACGGGTGTTTCTGATTTACTCGATAATAATCATGCTCAACGACTTAAAATACAAATTCCAAATATCTATTATCCGGCGGTGTCAGAGGATGATTTACGCTCCGCAGTTTTATTTGACGCAGTAAGCTGCACAGATGAAATAATGCCGCTTAGCTATAACGATATTGTTGCTAAACATAGTGAATATGATGCCATCTCCACGTTATTTGCACCCGTTGGCAAAAATTGGTCAACAAGGTGTGCGGATTGGCCATTTGCGCAAGATCCGATTGCCGTCGTTGAAACAATGGAAAACGTATTAACCGATCAGCAGATCTTAATTATTGTCGGTAAGTACGACACCAATACCCCCTATATCTGGGGTGCAAAAATGGCCGCCAGTTTTGCTCAATTAGCAAGCGTGATTACCGTTGACAATTTAGCCGACCATGGATTTAGTTATACGGGCCTTAGTTGTGTCGATAAAAATACGACACAATATTTGTTGCATCCCACAAACAAAATTGCAGACGAGACATGCTCTGGTGCGCTGCTGAATAAAAAAGGGGCTTTGTCTATAACAAACAAAGATCATCCAGCCAAGCGAATGAATCCGAGGTGGTATTAAATTTATAAATGATATTATCCCCGTTAGCAATCAAAATACATGTGTATCTTGAATGATAACGGGTATGTCCATAAATAAAAAACCAGATCGTAAAACTACGATACTCAATATTATTCAGCAGGTAAGGGCCCAATTCCCATTTGATGATGTGAATGTACAGATTTGTGGAGATAGCTGTATCGGTTGCCCTAAAAAATTATTAGAATTAGTTGAAAGCGAAATCAACCATTGGGAGTATGTTGTTGCAAAAGGAAACCTCCCAAATATGAGTGAAATAGACTATTTTGCCAAGTTATGCAAAAATATAAGGAGAAGCTTAGTCCGCAATGGTGTGCTGCCTCCAATATAAAAATCTAATTAAATAACTTTTAGCGTCGCAATCAATTGTTTGTTTTCTACCCTTATCGATTCTAACAACGCTTTTATCATTGTTTGGGTCATATCCTTTTTTAAGCGATAAACGGGCATTGTCTGAAGTACCGGGGTAATAGTCTGCTCTGCCAGCTCGATAATTTGTGCTTCAAATTGCACCGGCATCCCTTCTACTTGCAACTGCAGAATCTTTACATTGGTCAGATAAAATGCGGCTTGTTGGGCGTTATAACTAAGCGATCCGGTAAGCCGAGTGAAACCTCTGTTTGTTGATCCGGCGGTGAGTAACCTGACCTGTAATTGCAACTCGATTTCATTGATATCCTTAGCCAACTTAACAACTGGATTGCTTAATTCAATTGTCATAAATGCATTTTTTTTCACCATTGGCATCGCCTGCGAGACCTTCTCTTGGATCTGCGCTTCACTAAAAGTAACCGTCAATGCCTGCGCAGATAGACTGAAAATGTATAGAAGTAAACTGCTGGTTAATAGCAATTTACTTATAAAGTAATGGCTTGTTTTTAATATGCTCATAATATCTCACCCGATTGTAAATTAAGAAGCAGATTACTCCACTGGTGATAAGTTGGCCAGAATGTTTTTAACAATAAGCAAACGTTTTAATTCCCTGCGGTTAAGTCTCTATGAGAAAGCCCTGTCAGTAATCGTTGACGATTATAATAGTGAATAAAAGTAAAAGGTTAGGATAAGTTAAATGCCTTCTATCCTGCTTTCAAATCACATGAGTCGTTATTTCCATAGTAAGAAAATGGTTTAACTTCGCTAGCTTCATAGCCATAAACTCTTTATAGTTAACATTTAAATATTCATGTAACACAAAATAGAGAATAAATAGATGGCAGGAATCATTAAAACAGCAGAAGAAATCGAGAAAATGCGCATTGCAGGTCAGTTAGCTGCAGATGTACTAACGATGATCGCACCTTTTATCCAAAAAGGGGTGACGACTAACGAATTAAATCAACGCTGTCATGATTTTATTGTTAATGAGCAACAGTGCATTCCTGCTCCGCTTAATTATCACGGTTTTCCAAAATCTATCTGCACATCAATTAACCATGTTATTTGCCATGGCATTCCCAATGATAAACCGCTCAAAGAAGGCGATATAATCAATATTGATATTACCGTGATTAAAGACGGTTATCACGGCGATACCTCGCAAATGTTTATAGTTGGCAAAGCCTCTATTTTGGCGGAACGCCTGACACGCATTGCACAAGAGTGCTTATATATTGGTATTAACTTAGTTAAACCAGGTGCTCGTTTGGGCGATATTGGCGCCGCGATTCAGAGACATGCAGAGCAAAGTAATTATTCAGTTGTACGCGAATACTGTGGCCACGGTATCGGTGCAGGCTTCCACGAAGCGCCGCAGGTTTTACATTATGGTAAAGCTGGCACAGGAGAGACTTTACAAGTCGGACAATGTTTTACCATTGAACCGATGATTAATGCAGGTAAAAAAACGTGTAAAGTGCTTCAAGATGAGTGGACAGTTGTCACTAAAGATAAGAAATTATCGGCACAATGGGAGCATACATTATTGGTGACAGAAAATGGTGTGGAGATTTTAACACTGCGACCAGAAGAAACGATTCCTCGTATTATCAACCACGATTAACAGAGTGCCCTATTGCAAGATAGGGTGTTCATCAATAACGATCGACAAACTTCGCTGAGGTGAACATGGATTTTGAAACGCTCTGTCCGGTTAATATCCCAGAACATAATCTTACCCTGACTTTTCTCAAGAAAGGATTGCAACAGTTTCAACAATGGCAAATTGAAAATTTCAAAGCAAAGCAACCGATTACAGAAATAGTCGCTTGCAGAGCACTTTATATCGATCAACTGTTAACACGTTTATGGGCTCATTTTGGATTACACAAGAGTGAAGAGTTAACCCTCATCGCAGTTGGCGGCTACGGGCGGGGTGAACTACATCCCAAATCAGATATCGACATTCTTATTCTCTACCAAAAAAACATCAGCTCTGACGAAGAGCGCAATATCAGTGCGCTAATTACTTTGCTATGGGATTTGAAACTCGATATAGGTAATAGTGTGCGTAGCCTGCATGACTGTATTGAACAAGGTAATGCCGATATTACGGTTGCCACCAGTATGATTGAAGCGCGCTACATTTCAGGCCATAAAGAAACTTTTAAAAAACTACTCGATCTGGTTGAATCCAAGATATTTTGGCCCTCAGACCAATTTTTTATGGTTAAACGTGAAGAGCAACTCACTCGTCATCGGCAGTGCCGTGGCGACGGTTACAGCCTTGAACCCGATCTTAAAAATGGATCTGGTGGACTGCGTGATATTCAAACGATCGCTTGGGTTTCTAAGCGTCATTTCGGCGCAAACAGTTTATTAGATCTGACCAGTTACGACTATATAACCCAAGCGGAGTACCAAGAGTTAGTGGACTGTCAAAAACAGCTTTGGACGATCCGCTTTGCACTGCATACGGTGACTAATCGTCCTGATAATCGTCTTTTATTTGATTTCCAAAGTGAGGTGGCGCTATTACTCGGTTATAGCGGACAAGGTAACCAAGCTGTCGAGCAGATGATGAAAGCCTTTTATCAAACGGTTCATCGCGTCAAAGAACTGAATGAGATGCTACTGCAATATTTCGACGAAGCTATTCTCGGTAATATTGCCAAGAACATTACCGCTATTGATCGTCATTTTCAGCTTCGCGACGATATGATCGAACTCAAAACGCCTTCTCTTTTTAGTGAAGAGCCAGAGGCTATCTTAGAACTGTTTTTACATATTGCAGAAGACGCCCGCATCAAAGGCATTTACTCAGCAACCCTACGCGAATTGCGTGAAGCGCGACGCGGTTTAACCCACTGGTTAGAAAACATTCCCGAATGCCGCGATCTGTTTTTAACGATTGTCAAACATCCTAGAGGCATGGGACTACCGTTTACTCTGATGCATGAATACGGCGTCTTGAGCGCCTATATTCCACAATGGAGTCGCATCGTCGGACAGATGCAGTTTGACCTCTTTCATGCCTACACAGTAGATGAGCATACTCATAAACTCACCGAGAATATTTACAACTTCCCCAACACCAAAAAAGAGCATCCCCTTGCCCATGATATTTACCGTTATTTAGAAAAAACTGAGCTGCTCTTTTTGGCCGCAATTTTTCATGATATTGCTAAAGGGCAGAAAGGTGATCACTCCACACTAGGTGCAGTTGATGCGCTAACATTTTGTGAATTACATGGTTTAAGTCGCTATGAATGTAACTTTGTCGCTTGGTTGGTAAAACATCACCTGGTTATGTCTGTCACTGCACAGCGCCGAGATATTAGTGATCCACGCGTGATTATTGAGTTTGCACGTTTAGTACGTGATGAAAAACACTTAAATTTTCTATATTGCTTAACGGTTGCCGATATTTGTGCGACCAATGAAGAGGCATGGAATAGCTGGAAAGGTACTCTGTTACGTGATTTGTATTACGGCACCTTGAAGATGTTGCGCCGCGGACTTGAAAACCCACCTGATATTCGTGATCGTATTCGCGACAGACAACGTAAAGCATTGGCGGTACTAAAAACACAAGGACTTTCTGAGCAGCAGGTAAAACCATTATGGAAACGCTTTAAACTTAACTATTTTTTCCGTTATAACTCTGCACAAATTGCTTGGCATACCCTTAACATGTTAAAACATGATGATCACAGCCGTCCGATGATTTTAATCAGCGATCAGAATGAACGTGGCGCAACAGAAATTTTTGTTTATCACAAAGAGATGCCTGTACTTTTCTCTTCTGTGGTCACGGAAATTGATAATAAGAAACTCAGTGTGCACGATGCAAAAATTCTCTCTAGCCGAGATGATTTTTCCCTGAGTACCTTTACCGTGCTCGAGCAAGATGGCGAACATATTGATCCCGATAAAATTCAGCGTTTAAAGCAGGCGATAGAGATGGCGCTGTTGTCACCAGAGAAAGTGAATACCCAGCAAACTCGCTTACCACGCGTTAAGCGTCAATTTAAGTTTGAAGCTGAAGTTACCTTCTTGCCAACACGCCGCAAACGCACTCAGATTGAAGTGGTTGCCTTTGATGCGCCGGGTATCCTTGCCAATATAGGCGAAGTATTCCGCTGTAGTGGTGTCATGCTTGATACCGCTAAAATCACCACTATTGGTGAGCGCGCAGAGGATCTGTTTATTGTTTCGACTGTTGAGGGCAATGCTTTAACAGAACAGCAAGAGGCAAACTTAAAAGCTAATTTAATGAGAGAATTGAGTCCAGAAAACAGCGATTAGGGGCCTACGCCCCTTCTTTTTTTATCTAAGGAGTACAAAATCGTGGTTTAATACACGTAAAGAGACCCTGTCTCCCACTTTAAACTGCTGAGTATCGCCAAAATGATTGCTATGTTTTATGTGGTAATCATTACCCCGATAAATGACACGAATTTCCTGATAGGAACCTGAAAAACTGACTTTACTGATACAGCCTAAGCCGTCAGCGGAGCTGGTTATCGCTATCTGCTCTGGCCTCAGTAGCAGGGTTAATGGTGCTTTATTCAATTCAATTTCGCTATCACTGGTTAATAACCCAAGATCAGATTGATAACTAAATTGATCCACAGCATGCACTTTTAGGTAATTACTCAAGCCCATAAAATCGGCCACATATCTGGAATTGGGATGACAATATAAAGCTTGTGCCGTGCCAATCTGGACTATTTTCCCTGCCTGCATAAGCGCAATTTTATCAGCAAAAGCAAAACCTTCCTCTTTTGAGTGAGTCACAAATAGCGCGCTCATGCCGCTCGACTTAAGCAGCGCTCTGATTTCATCAATTAACTGAAAGCGCACATGATGATCGAGGTTAGAAAATGGCTCATCTAATAACATCAGATCCGGTTGATAAGCGAGAGCCCGCGCAATAGCAACCCGCTGCTGCTGACCGCCAGAGAGTTGATGTGCAAAGCGCTCGCTATAATCACTGAGCTGCACCAGCGCGAGCAGACTATCGACACGTTGCTTTATTTCTTGTTTGCTAAGCCGATCCAGCGAAAAAGCGATATTATCAAAGACATTGAGGTGCGGAAAAAGCGCATAATCCTGAAAAATAAAGCCAATTTTACGTTTCTCGGGTGCGACATTAAGACCCTTGCCATTAACGGGATTGCCATTAATCTGAATATCACCAGAAAGCTGCGCCTGCAAACCTGCAACCGCCTTCAAAAGCGTCGTTTTGCCACAGCCACTCTCCCCGAGTAAGCACATAATTTCATTATGATTAAGCGTCAGATCAAGTAAATCAAGTACCTGAATATCTTGATAAAAACAGCTTAATTTATTAATTTGTAAAGTCGGCATTAAGTGCTTTTCTCCAATAATCGGTTAACAATAATAAAAGGTATCAGTCCCATCAATACGATTAATAATGCCGGCAAAGCCGCATATTCAATCATCTCATCTGAGACAAACTGATACACATAAGTAGCTAATGTTTCAAAATTAAACGGGCGCAATAATAGCGCCGTGGGTAATTCTTTCATCGCTTCGATAAACACCAAGATAATGGCGGTGAGCATGCCTTTTTTAATTAAGGGGAAATTAACGCGACGAATCGTCTGAAACGCATTTTGCCCAAGGGAACGCGATGCTAAGTCTAATGAGGGAGAAACTTGCGCTAAACTGCTATCAATACTGCCCACCGCAATCGCGCTAAAACGGACTAAATAAGCGACCACTAAAATGAATAACGAGCCAGAAAAAAACAGTCCAATCCCTGAAAATCCATTTTCCAGTAATAACTGATTTACGCCTAAATCAAGCTCGGTAAAAGGAATTAATACGCCAATCGCCACCACGGTGCCGGGCACGGCATAACCTAGCGACGATAAACGTATCGTTGTTCTGGCAAACAGCCCTGGGCATAAACGCTGATAAAAATTAACCGTTAAGGCAATGAGTAAGGCTAAACCAGCTACTATGATTGCCAGCCACACACTGTTTAACGTGTATTGCCATAATGCAGCAGTTAACGATGCACTAAAATAGCTCAAAGCATAATAGCAGAGCGTAAAAAGAGGCAAGATAAAAGCCGCAACCAGCAAAATCCAAGAAAAAGTGAGCGCCCCCCATTTCTGCCACCCACATAAAACAAACCGCAGCTGCGTATGTGTTGCTCCGCCACGTTGATAGACTTTCTGTTTACGGCGGCTATAATTTTCAAGGCTAATCAAAATCACTAAAGCTAATAACATTAAAGAAGAAATTTTTGCCGCAGTCGTTAAACTGCCAAGCTCTAGCCAGGTATCATAAACAGCCGTGGTTAACGTGCTCACCGCAAAATAATTAACAGTGGCAAAATCACCTAAGCTTTCCATTGCAATTAAAGAGAGACCAACCGCAATGGCAGAACGCGAAAGAGGTAATGAGACACGATAAAAAGCCCTTAAAGGTGAAGCGCCCAAACTGCGCGCCGCTTGGAATAAAGAACCAGATTGCCCTAAAAAAGCACCCCGCAATAGAAGATAAAGATAAGGATAAAGTGCCAAGCTCAGAATTAAAATCGCGCCGAAAAGGGTACGAATTTCAGGAAAGTAATAATCGCCAGCCCTCTGCCACCCCATCACACCTCGCAACAAGCGCTGCAACGGGCCACTAAAATCAAGTAAGTCGGTATACACTATCGCCACAATATAAGGGGGAATAGCCAGCGGCAGCATTAAAGCCCATTGTAAAATGGTGCGGCTGGGGAATTCGCAACAAGCAACAAACCAAGCAACCGGCATTGCAAAAATAAAACTTAAGCTCATTACGCCTAAAATTAATAGCAGCGTATTTAAACTATAAGTAAGTAAAACAGTATCAAAGAGATGCTGAAAACTGCCCTGAGGATCGCTGCTAAAAGAATTAATAAGCAATGCAATGATAGGTGAGATTAAAAGACAAGTTACCGCCCAAGGCAGTAACTTGTACAGCGTAGCGTTAGAGATCAAATTTAACTTCATCAAGTAACTTAACGGCCGCTTTGTGTTGCTTAGCAATCTCAGCAAGCGGTAATTTGTCGGCTTTAAAATCACCCCAAGAGGCCACTAATTTAGAAGGGGCAACACGCGCATTGACAGGATATTCATAGTTCACTTGTGCATAAAGTTGTTGCGCAAGATCATCAGAAAGAAATTCCATTAATTTAATCGCATTCGCTTTATTCGGAGCATATTTAGTTAACGCCATACCACTGACATTGACATGCGCACCACTGCTGTTTTGGTTAGGGAAGTTAATGTTAACTGCCTCAGCCCAAGCAACTTGTTTAGGATCGGCCAACATTTTACCAAGGTAATAACTATTGCCTAATGCATAATCACAAAGTCCATCTTTAACGGCTTTCACCTGTGCACGATCATTACCTTGTGGTTTACGTGCTAGATTCGCTTTAAGCCCTTGTAACCATACTTTTGCGTCAGCAAGGCCCTGATGTGCAATCACCGAAGCAACAAGTGATATATTATAAGGATGTTTGCCTGAGCGAGTGCAAATTTTACCTTTAAATTCTGGACTGGCTAAATCTTGATAGGTGATATTTGGTACGGGGCCAACACGCTCGACCGAGGAGTAAATATTACGTACACGTGTGGTTAATGCAAACCAGTGCAAATCAGGATCGCGGTATTGGCTAGGAATATTTGTCGTTAAAACTTTACTATCAACAGCTTGAGTCAGATTTTGCTCAGTCAACTGCATTAAACGGCTAAAATCAGAAGTTAAAACAAGGTCAGCTGGAGAGAGGCTCGCTTCCCTTTTAATACGCTCGACCAGCCCCTTTTTAGCAAAGAGAATATTTACTTTAACGCCCGTTTGCTCAGTAAATTTTTCCATAATAGGATTAATCAAAAAAGGTTGACGGAATGAATAAATATTTACTTCTTCAGCAAGCGCCGTCAATGTAGTGAGGCTTAATGTCGTAAAGAGCATGGCAGAGGTGACTAATTTTTTTGCAAACATATTGTTCTCAAATGGTAGTAGTTATCAGATAACTGCAATCGTAATGATAACCGTTACTATTTACAATAGTTATTATCATTCTTTTTGTAGAAAAGTTTAATTACCACGCATTCAAAATGTACAATCACTTTTAGTTCAGCCGGTTTATCATGACCACCTTCACTCACTTTCTATAGGATACGATACTAATGGCCATTGATTTAAGCAAACTTATCACCGAGAGTCGCAACGCGAACAGTGAGCTGATTGATACCTTGTCGACAATAGAGATCTTAAAAGTGATTAATCGCGAAGATCAACAAGTAGCATTAGCTGTCGAGCAAACTATTCCAGCAATCACGCAAGCTGTGGATGCAGTTGCCGACGCTTTTCAATCGGGTGGTCGTTTGATTTATAGCGGTGCGGGAACATCGGGTCGATTAGGTGTTTTAGATGCAAGTGAGTGTCCACCTACATTCGGATCTGAGCCAGATCTTGTTGTTGCATTAATCGCAGGCGGTCATCCTGCTATTTTACACGCCGTGGAAAATGCAGAAGATAATCAATCGCTTGGCGCTAGCGATCTTAGAGCTATTAATTTTAATAAGCACGATGTACTGATCGGTATTGCCGCAAGTGGACGCACACCTTATGTGTTGGGAGCGATGCAATACGCATTATCTGTCGGCGCAACCGTTGTATCTCTGAGCTGTAATCCACAGAGTGCAATGACCGAATTAGCACAAATTAATATTACGCCGATAGTTGGCCCTGAAGTCGTGACCGGATCTTCCCGCATGAAAGCGGGTACGGCACAAAAATTAGTGCTCAATATGATCACAACGGCTGCAATGATCCGCACAGGTAAAGTATTCAGTAATTTAATGGTGGATGTACAAGCGAGTAATAAAAAACTACAGCAGCGTCAAAGAAATATCGTCATGGAAGCAACCGGCTGCCCTGAACATCAAGCCACTCAAGCGCTTAGTGAATCTAAAAATCACTGTAAAACAGCCATTTTAATGATTTTAACCGATCTCGATGCAGAAACAGCCCAACAAAGGCTTAATAACCATAAAGGCTTTATTCGTCAAGCATTAGCAGATCAAAGTTAAAATGACGATGCACTTAACTCAGATGAATACAAAAAAGTAAATATTTACCACACCTATTTCATGCAACTGAAAAACTATGTTTTGGTTTACATGCAATTACAGCGTTAAAAGGAGAAAAACACTTATATTTGGGTTTTCTCGGTGTACCGCGCAGCGTCTCCCTATTCTCTGTGGTAATTTTCTAATCTTTTACAACAACCTGCGTTATCGACAGAAGCATGAAAGTAAATTCAAGGAAAAATAATCAGGAATAAAGGGAAAAAGTAGCGATATCGCTTCACAATCTTTACTCATGAGTTGAGCCCTGACGAAAAAAGAATAAAACATCAATATATTGATTTGACTAAAATAACTTTGTTTCTAAACCCTCTACTTGCGCCGAATTTTGAAGCAAAACCTATGATAATATATTTAACTTATTGAAATTTTTCATTTGATTGTTATTTTTTTGTCTTGTTATCTTTAATAATGTTCAATATCAGTTAAATATCCGAAGAACATTAAAATACTTTTTAGTCGTTAATAAATTTGAGAGTAATCAAAATGCCCCTGCGTAGTGTATCAATATTAATCATGCTGACCTCTTTATATATAGTAACTGGCCATGCTGAGATATATAAATTTCAAGATGAAAGTGGTAAATGGCATTTTACAGATGTAGCTCCCACCGGAAATACACTCGCAGTGCAACTTGATATTGATAAGACACAAACAGCATCCGAAAAAAGTCACAAAAAAACAGGCCAAAATCTGCAAACGTATTTAAGCGATTTGATTAAGCCTAACGCCATGCGCGACTTTAAACACAAATCACATGTTCAAGTTGCAGTGGTTTGTTTTTAAGTAAGGTATTGGCAAGCATGCCTAATCCATGGGCTAATATCTTGCGACTTAATCGACCTAATAATGTCCACATTTTCCTTGCCCATACCTTGTTCATATTAAATCTACCTGTTAGCTGACCTATCACTGTTTCCACCAACCGGCGAGTTTTGTTTAAAAAATTACGCTCTGTTCGTTCTAAATGGTCGACCATATTATGACGTACTGGTGTTTCTAATTTTATCGCTTGCTCGCTGTCTAAATCACTTTTTAAATGTGCCGATAAGTAACCTTTATCACCAAGTAAAAATTGATGATTCTTATCTTGAACCAATTCCCAAACTGCCTCTCTTTCACTGCCAGATGCCTCAGTTAATGTGAAATTAGCAATGTTGCCTGCATCATCAACAAGTAAATGCCCTTTAAAGCCATAATAAGTTTCTGACTTGCTTGCACAGTACCCATAACCAGCTTCCCCTTTAAAGTTATTACTTTTATTCGCTCGTTTAAAATGAGCAGTGGTCATAGGAAAACCATCGACAATAAGGCATGTGGCATTCATGCTACTTTCTTCATTTAATTTCCCCTGAAGCAGCTGTTTTACATGCCAAAGGTTTGAAGCTTGTTTAGCAAAATTTGAACGTGAAGTAAGTTTAGGAAACAATGATAGCCAGTGTGCTTTAAAGTATGTCCATATTGCCTTATCAGTATCATACGAAAGAAATTCACCAACAATTTCCATCGTTATTACCTCAATATCACTAAGTTCGGGTTGAAAGCCTCGGCTTCTTAGTTTCGTATTTCCTAGCACTTTACTCACATTCTCATCTGTCCAACAATAGACCCAAATGATAAACTCTTCTAATGGCATGATCTTGTTCGCTTTATTTGTTGTTTGGTGATAACAAAATAAGGTTAGATCATGCCTTTTTCAATATTTTTCTCATTTTTTAAAAGTCGCGCATGGCGTTAAGCCTAATAATGATATCGAGACAGCAACGATCTCAGTTGTCAAAATAGAAACACCAACAAGCACGGGTTCCGGATTTTTTGTCAACGATCAAGGATACATTATTACCAACAAACACGTAATACGTATTACTGAGAGCAAATACTGGAAATCAGAGCAGAAAAAAATCAAGTTAAAAAAACAGAAAATGGAAGAAGTAAAAGAATATTTACAACAAAAAAAATTAGAAATGCATCAATATAAAAAGAAACTAGCTGATTATAAAGAACGTATTAGCAATGCGAGCGAAGCAGATAGAGCTACAATGCAAAAAACCTATGACTATTATTTAAAACGGTACACTCTCCAGGAAAAACAGCATGACAAAATTTCAGCTAACTATATCAAAGCCAAAAAAGCATTTTCGCAGCACAATAGAAAAATGAGGCAGTCTATAGGGGCCACAACATTTAAAATCATCCTTAAGGATAGTACTGAATTACAAGCTAACTTAATCAAATTGAGCCCTAAATTTGATTTGGCTTTACTAAAATTAAGCGGAAACTATAAAACGCCCTTTCTTAAAAATACAACGCAGTTCACACAAGGAATGGACGTTTATGCCATCGGCAGTCCACTTGGTTTTAAAGATTATGTCAGCAAAGGAATTATTATGGGCCAAGAAAAAGGTCATATTGTAACGGATGCTCAGATATTACCAGGAAATAGTGGAGGCCCCCTCGTTACAACCGATGGGATTGCGATCGGTATTAATACAGCGGTTTATCGTGCGGATGGAACAATTGGCTCAGAAGTATTTGGTTATGCTATCCCGACTTCAATGATTGAAAGGGAGTTTGCTAAAGAGCTGCACTAAGCATCAACGTGCATCTCCCCTTTGTGGCACATAGCAATACAACCATATTTATATAATATTGGATTTAATAACCCTTTAAGTGTAAACGAAAAATAATAAATTAATCATTTTCATGATTGATAAGTCATTGCAGCTTGTGTATATTTTATATCTACTTTTTAAGGATAAATACACAATGGAATTACACTTCTATCCCGGACATGACTTTTTAGCCGTAATCAATACAAATGGTCATGCGACCTACAAATTTGAAGCAATGGGGGGGCCCCGCGAGCCGGGAACCGACATACGAATGCATGAACAACCCACCACCGCAGGCCACTATATTATTGACAAGGCACATGCTTATACTACCCCGAGCTGGGGCGTAGGATCAAAAATCAGATGGGGGACACCGTTACAAGATAAAGGTAATGATATTTGGTATCAACTTAAAAATGGTAACTGGGCATCGTTGCTCAATGATTTTGGTCTTCCAAGACAGGATGTCATTACCGCATATAACGAAATTTATAATTTGCCTGACAATAAGATTATTCCTAAAAAGTCGATATTTAATGACTTTGGTCCTATTGCGATTCGTTATTTTAAAGATCTTAATAATAATCAGAAGTTAGATGGTAAAGAAACACTTTTAGGTGAAATGTTTCATACAACACCCGACAATGAACGTGAATATGAACAAGGGAAAAAAGTTGTCTTATATCCATCGCATGGTTGTATTCATCTAAAACCCGCCGATCGAGATACGCTATTTGGGATAGGTGCATTTAAGCCCGGCACGACCTTTATTGTGCATAAATATAATGAACGATTTACCGGGGTCATTAAATGAAAAAATTAATAATTATTATAGAGCTCTTTTTATTAAGTTGTTGCATAAGTAGTTATGCGGCTAAACAACCTAAATTTGATCATATTATCGCGCTTCCTGAAGAATCAGGAGCTAACTTTCTCGCTTATAATTGGACAGGAGACTTAGTTTGGTTTGATAATAATCTAACGGTCATTGAGCAAAAACATTATGATTATGCAATGCCTGATGGATTGATTGTTTTTGATAAAGGTCTGTTGATAAAATCAGAAATGAAAAAAAACAGTAAACACTCGATACATCGTGAGCTTACGGCAGCGTAGCTCAACTTCCATTTTTTGTTCTGATTTAATACGGGTAACTCATCCATCAGGACTTAATTATGTCAAATCCAGAGCAACTTAGTAGCGTTATTACTGCATTTGAGC
>NZ_JAHNZV010000035.1 GCF_022267535.1 Psychromonas antarctica | reverse complement strand
AACAATGTCAACGGTTAACTTATCTTTCTAATCAACGTTAAACGTCATTAAAAGTAACCTCTTTCATTCTCAGTCATTGGCGTTGCAGCCCGTGTCTGTGGGGTCGCATTATAGGGATATCGATCACATTGGCAAGTGTTTTATTGGCAATTATATCAACTTGATGCCTAAGTGTAGCATTAGTAAGCAAACCGCGCGATTATCAACCGTTATTGTTTTAATTCACTGCTGATAATTTCATTGATGTGTTTTTTAGGGAAGAGTTTACTACTGAGAATGCGTGTCACAACAAAACCAATGGCAGCAAAACTGATTGCAATTAATATGAGCATGCTTTCATTTACAGAATAAAATTGCTTAGTAATTAACGCACCACCAATGAAGAATAAAAGTGGTACGAGATAAGCTAATGTTGCGCTTTTAATCAAGTCACTATTATTTATTTGCAATTCGATAAAATTATTCACTTCCATGCCCTCTTTATATGGCACTTTAAATTGATGCGACTTATCTGAAAATGCTTTCGCGACAGCCCCAACACCACAACTACTCTCGTTATGACAAGATGAGCATGCAGATCTTGAAATACATTCTACAACGGCGACCTTTTCTGTGCCTTGATCTTCGATTGTAATTATCTTCCCAGTTTCTTTAATCATTACTTAACCTTAGAAATTGATTCAATCAATCGTTTTGCCGTAACAACTGGGATATCTCCAATAATATTAATTTCAATATCCCCTTTCTGATAAGTATAAAGGACTGTTGCACCGCGTTGAATTACTTTTTGTTTTTCATCCAATGTTATTTTTTTAGCCGATATGTAAATAGAGACACTTACAATACCATCATTTAACATGATATATGACACAGGCTCATTGTTATGCATCACCAATTTATGCTGATCGTTTCTGACGACGTTAAAACCGGTCGGCAACCAATTAATAGCCCATTCAGATTTTTCTTTTTGTGAAGCTTGCGGAAGATTCAATAATTGGGGTAACTGCTGCTTACTTAATTTATCTAACCAGGGGCTCACTTTTTCAGAGATAAGTAACGAGACCACCATCACTTGATCTAAAATCAGGTTGGACTTATTTAAGGTATCTAAACGCAGTGGTAAGTAACTATCTACATCTAACCAGACAATATAACTATAACGGTACTCATCTTTACTGATCATGCGAATTGCAATGGCTTGTTTACCTGCAATTCGCCCTTTGCCTAAAATGATGTACTCGTAACTGTCTTGGCCTTTTTCATAATCAAAATTGGCGATATTAGCAAAAACACTACGATTGAGTGTTGATTCTAGAGTGTAGGCTTGTGTACCTTGCTCAAAATAGCTGATTTTACCCGAGTATTGTAAAGACTCACGCATAGCACCATTTAGAAATCGAAAATATGCAATCTCTTGATCGTCAACAACCCCATGGATTAGCTGCTTGGGTTCGACTTGGCTTTGTAGGCTATTTAAATATAACAGCTCATAATTTAGTTCTTTGTAGGACTTTTGCATAAATTGCAAATATTCGATTGCCGTTAACGTTTCTTTTTTTGCAATATAGCTTTCGCTAGCTTGATTCATTCCATCCGTCTCAATAGCGAATGTTGAACCACTCGTCATAACCACAACAATAGCGATTAACGTGCTAAAAAGTATTTTTAACTTCATTCACGGGCCTTATAACAACAGTAATGATAACCACTCACTATGGTTGTGTTTGTAACTGTAGCTGATGGTCTTTTAATAATGCGTCAAGTCTTTCGTTATGCTCTTTAATCGCTTGTTTCGATTGCATATGCGAGGCTTGCAAGCTAACAGGCGCGACTGCACCACCAAAAGGAACTGTATTTAACACTTCAATGCCCGGTTCATTATTTTCAATACCTGGTTGCGAAGTGACAATACTGGTGAGCACCACAATGCCTGCAACAGATGCTGCAATGGCATATTGGCTAAAGCGTTTAGCAAAAGAGACTATATTATTACTTTCTTTCATTGCATACACAGGAGTATCAGGTGTTACCACTTGAGCAGACTCGGCTTGCTTCTCAATCCTAGCCATAACTTGTTGGCTAATATCAATATTGATAAATTGATCGACTACTTCTCCGCGCATCACATCACCAACCAAGTGATAACGTGAAAACTGTGCTTGTTGGCGTTTATTTGTTATTAGTTCATCCAATAACTGACTTTCACAAACTTCATGGTCAATTATTTCATTATCAATAAGGGTTGATAGTTGCTCGTTATTATCTTTCATTATTTTTCCCAACTAATCTTCTAATAAAGGTTTTAATTGTTTATCGATCGCTTCACGAGCCCTGTAAATACGAGAGCGCACGGTACCAATCGGGCAATCTTCAATGGTTGCAATCTCTTCATAGCTCATTCCCTCAAGCTCCCTTAGTGTAATTGCTGATTTTAATTCAACAGGTAGCAGCTTAATGGTATCTAAAATAACGTTTTTTATCTCTTGAGAACGTAAGATCCCTTCGGGATCATCGGACTCTTTCAATGCGTCACTGCCGTCATAACTATCAGCTTCCATCGCATCGATATCAGAAGCTGGCGGTCTACGGCCTTGGCTAGTCAAATAATTTTTAGCCGTATTGACAGTTATACGGTACAGCCAAGTGTAAAAAGCGCTATCACCACGAAAAGAGGGTAAGGAATTAAATACTTTTATAAAAACCTCTTGCGCAACATCTGCGATATCTCCATTATTACGGACATAACGCGTTAATATGTTTGCGACTCTATTCTGGTATTTTTTTACCAATAATGTAAAAGCTTGTTGCTCCCCATTTTGAATACGCTGAATTAATTGAAAATCTAAATCTCGCTCATTCATTGAGCTTCTCTACCTATAATAATGGTGAGGCCTATATTGGCATTCACAGTTATGACTTTGAATAAAAAAGAAAGTTCCCAAGAAATCAAAAGAAATTACTTTTGGCTAAATTCAGCACTTATTCTCGAACCACATGGGGTATATAATAAAAAGCCCCACAAAAAACATACATTAACTGCAGAGCATATACAGCCATGACAGAAAGTAAATCAATAACTGAACATCAACAGACTTCTAACGTCCTCATTATTGGCGCTGGTGCTGCCGGACTTTCACTTGCGCTAAAGCTTGCTCCTCATACAAATGTAACCGTTTTAAGCAAAGGAAAGCTGTCTGAAGGCTCAACTTTCTATGCTCAAGGTGGCGTTGCCGCTGTTTTTTCTGATACCGACAGCGTCGATTCTCATGTTGAAGATACCTTAGTTGCTGGCGCGGGTTTGTGCGATGAAGAGGCGGTACGCTTTACCCTCCGCCATGCCAAAGAAAGCATGCAATGGTTAATTGACCTTGGCGTTGATTTTGACACGGAAATTGATGACAACGGCAATACACAATTTCATCTTACTCGAGAAGGTGGGCATTCCCACCGCCGTATCCTACATGCAGCTGACGCAACCGGGAAAGAGATCGAAAACACCTTACTCAGCGCAGTGAAAAAAGAAAAAAACATCAATTTAATGGAGGGGTATAATGCGGTTGATTTAATTACCAGTCGTAAACTAAACCTCCCCGCCAATAGAATATTAGGGGCATATGTTTGGAACCGCCAAGCAGAACGCGTTGAAACCATCAAAGCACATTTTGTCATTCTGGCAACCGGTGGTGCCAGTAAAGTATATCAATATACAAGTAATCCCGATGTTTCCAGTGGTGATGGTATCGCTTTGGCATGGCGCAGTGGTTGTAGAATCGCCAATATGGAATTCAACCAATTTCATCCAACCTGCTTGTATCATATTGATGCTAAAAACTTTTTATTAACAGAGGCACTAAGAGGCGAAGGTGCACATTTACTGCGCCCAGATGGCAGTCGTTTTATGCTCGATTTTGATGAAAGAGCAGAACTTGCCCCGCGCGACATTGTCGCACGTGCGATTGATTATGAAATGAAACGCTTAGGTGCTGATTGTATGTATCTTGATATCAGCCACAAATCGAAAGAGTTTATTGTTAAACATTTTCCGACAATTTATCAGCGTTGTTTAATACTCGGTATTGATATGGCAAAGCAGCCCATACCTATAGTACCAGCGGCTCATTACAGCTGTGGCGGTGTGATGATCGATCATCATGGGCAAACCGATATTGATGGTTTATATGCGATAGGTGAAGTCTCCTACACTGGTCTACATGGTGCTAATCGATTAGCATCAAATTCACTATTAGAGTGTATCGTTTATGCGCACGCTTGTGCTAAAGACATCATTAACCACATCCCTTTTTACAAAGAACGAAAATTTGCCACTATTCCAGTTTGGGATGACAGTCAAGTTGGAAACTCTGATGAAGAGGTTGTGATTCAACATAACTGGCATGAACTAAGGCTATTTATGTGGGACTATGTCGGTATTGTGCGTACTGATAAACGCTTAGCGCGCGCACTGCATAGGGTACAGCTGTTGCAACAAGAAATTGATGAGTATTACAGTAACTTTAAAGTGAGTAATAACTTATTGGAGCTCAGAAACCTTGTGCAAGTAGCTGAAATTATAATAAAAAGTGCAATGTCACGAAAAGAGAGTCGCGGCTTGCACTACAATATTGATTACCCTGAGCAAAAGGACAATTCACAACCCACTATTTTATGCCCACAGAAATAAACGCTTGCACTTAATATCGCCCGGTATTGATCAACCGGGCGAGTAAGCGATATTCTGCTTCACTGACCGCATCTCGATAAATAACAACAAAAAATTTTTCTACTTTTTTCTTTTTATCGATTAAATTAGAAATATCTGTGTGCACTTTTTGCAAATGAAGACATAAGCAAAAATGGTTATAAAAAGAAGAGCGACTGATCTCAGCAATAGTCACATCATTGTCTTCACAGACAATCTCAACTAACCCCGAATCACTTAACCTCAAATCATATTCTTGCCCATAGGCTTTTTTGCCTCCATACAATGCAACTGCCGATAAAAACACAAAGAAAGAAAACATTAATCCAGATAATCCTAGGATTAGCAGGGAGAGTAAAAGCAGATAAAAATACAGTAGAAAAACAACTCCCCCCGCATAGAAAGAGGGATGAACAGCAATGTTATACTTTAACGCGTTTGAGGATAACATCTATCATCTTAGCCAGCTCCAGATCAATACAAACCTGGTGCCCCATAAACCAAGAAAAAAGATCCGGATCTTCACAGCTTAATAAACGCTGAAAAATTATTTTATCCGCACCAGACAAATCATCATAAGCCTCATTAACAAAAGGCATAAATAATACATCAAGCTCTAACATCCCCCGACGACATGCCCATAATAAACGTGATTTACTGACCATTTCAGCCATTCGTTTTACATCCTATTTAAAATAAAGTACACCAGCATCATAACAACAACAAATTGTTAACAGCAACTACTGACAAAATAGGTTGTGAGCTATACCATTGTAAAAGAATAAATTTGCCATAACGCTGTATTAAAATGAGGCCTCAAATGCTTAAACTTAGTCAACTAAAAAATATTAGCCACTTACCAGAGTTAGTCTTATGTCCTCTCGATAGCTGGGATTTAATTCGCGTAAGTGGAGAAGATCGCATCACTTTTTTACAAGGACAACTGACTTGTGATTTGACAAGCTTAAAACCCGGCCAACAAACACTCGCAGCACAATGTAACCCACAAGGTAAAGCTTGGAGCATTCTCAGAGTCATTGTCTTAGAAGATCGCATTCTATTGACTCAACCCAGCTCGGTGACAGAAAAACAGCTGCCAGAATTACAAAAATACGGTACCTTCTCAAAAGTAGAAATCACCAGAGAAACAGAGTATCAAGCGATCGGGTTAGCTGGTTGTAAGTCGGCTGAGTATATTGCCGATAATATTGATCCGGCGGCAGTACATGAACAAAGCCACTTACTCGAAAATGGCATTATAATCAAACAGCCTTACCCATCACTACGTTATTTAATTATTTTAAAGAATCACCAAGCATCTGAATTAGTTGCTGATTTAAAAGACCGCGCCACTGTATTTGATGATAGCTTATGGAATGCCATGAATATTGCAGCGGGCATCGCTTTTATTGTAAAAGATACATCGGCTTTATTTGTCCCACAGATGCTCAATTTACAAGCGCTCGATGGCATTAGCTTTACAAAAGGCTGTTATATCGGGCAAGAAACAATCGCCAGAGCAAAGTATAGAGGAGCTAATAAGCGTGCACTGTTTATTCTTACCGGTCGCGCCAGCGAAGCGCCTAAAGTGGGTGATAATGTGCAGGTATTATTAAACAATAATTGGAAACGCGTGGGCACCGTCGTATCAGGATGTCAATACGGTGATAAGCATATTGAAGTATTAGCTGTTTTACCAAAAGAGAGCGGCAGCGATGCTGTTTATCAAATACAAGAGATTGAAGGTTCAACGCTTTATTATGCCCCACTGCCTTACTCTATAACTGAAGACTAACCTAAATTAAATCAACTCGTTATGTGGATCGGGTTGATTATATAAGCAATTATAAATCCAGATTTAAATTAGGGACTATTTCCCTGCCTGTCGAAAAAATGTTAGACTACTCACACTTTTTAATGTACACATTTGTTAATTTTATCTAACTGATAGCAGGTTTGCGATTGAATTCAGAAATTAAAAAATTACGTGCTAAAGCTGATCAGTTTAATCAATTACGGATCCGATCAGCGCAAGCCTTGATGGGTGAAAATGAACTTAACGTATTTCAAACATTTCCCCTTTTATTTCACTTTAATCATCCAGCACTGCCAGGTTATATTGACGCAGATGTGCCCACTGGCATTGCTCAATATGAAGTAACAGCAACTCACTTACAGCTGATGAGCACTTTCTTACACGTTGATTGCCCCGAAAAAGATGGTCGGATTCCTGATTTAATCGGCCTTTATACTATGGGCAGTACCTCTTCTATAGCACAAAGTTCGGAAAGCGATTTTGATGTTTGGATCTGTTATCCACACCAGCTTGACCAAAAACGAGTCAAATTATTAGATGAAAAAACCTGGTTAGTCAGCCAATGGGCAGAAAGTTTAGATGTTGAACTTAATTTCTTTTTGATTCCGGATAATAAGTTTCGTGTTGATAATCACGCCAGCATGACTAAAGATGCATGTGGATCATCACAACATATGCTATTACTCGACGAGTTCTACCGCACTGCGTTGCGTGTCGCGGGCAAAAGAATATTATGGTTACAAATTCCCCTTCAGCACGAATCCAATTACGATCAATATGTAAAAGACCTTTCCGATCAAGGTATTCTAGAAGCTGAGGATTGGTTAGATCTTGGTGGATTCCACCGTATACCCGCAGAGGAATATTTTGGGGCGACACTTTGGCAACTCTACAAAGGCATTGATACGCCATACAAAGCAGTATTAAAAACAATTCTCATGGAGGCTTATTCTTGGGAATATCCAAATACCGAGTTAATTGCTGTCGCTTACAAAAAAAACTTTCAGGAAAAAGATCTTTGCCATGAGAACCTTGACCCTTACTGCTTAATGCTTAAAAAAGTAAGTGCATATTTAACCAGTATTAATGACAGCAAACGACTTGAGGTCGTGCGCGCTTGTTTTTACCTTAAGACAGAAGAAAATATTTCCAAGAATTCAACAGATAAAAGTAGGGCTTGGCGACGCAGCGTTTTAAATAAATTTATGACCCAATGGCAGTGGGATAATTACCAGATTGAAGATTTAGATAACCGTAAAAACTGGAAAGTGAACGATGTCACCAAGGCGAAAGATGTTTTATTAGAAACATTAATGAGCAGCTACCGAAAATTACTTAGTTTTGCGCGTGATAACAACATCTCAGAATCGATCAGCGCAGAAGATATCGGCATTTTATCCCGTAAACTATATGCAGCCCATGAAACATTGCCCGGTAAAGTTGACCTTATCAATCCGAATATATCACCCGACCTCTCTGAGCCAGATTTGAGCTTTATTCAAGTACCTGAAAATAGAACAAATAAAGCAGGGTGGTATCTATATAACAGTTCCCTTAATAACTACGACCTGATCAACACTCCCACGTTAATGTATGCCAATTATATCGCTAAATTGATTGCTTGGTGCCATATGAATGGTTTGTATCAGGAAGACACTAAATTACATCTCTATAATCAAGGGTCAGATCTCGTTGATCAAAAGTTAAACCTATTTATAGAAGATTTGTACTCTGTCTTTCCGGTGTATGTTCCAAAAGCGAGCAACCAAGCACTTAGCCAACCTTGTGAAATAAAACACCTCACTATATTTTTAAATGTAGAGAAAGATCCAACTCGACATTGGCAAAGTACCCAAGAAAGCGAAGTCAATCAGGAAGGGGATGTTTTCTCCTATGGTGACCATAGCGAATGCTTAATCGGCAGTATCGACCTTATTTACCGAAACTCATGGAATGAAGTGCGGACGCTTAATTTTAATAACGATTACGCAATAGTTGAGGCCCTGACCACTATTTTAGGTAAGATGCACCAAGATGCACGCCCACCTGAGCAGATAGATATATTCTGTTACAGCCGCCACTTTAAACAACAAATTAAGCAAGCCTTTGGTGTAAAACTCAATGAATATATACAGCTGCGTTTAGATTCAATTTCGCAGCGTTCAGTGCAGACATTATGGACAGGCGATCGAAAATTTGGTTTCTATTTCGAACGCGCAGGTGTTTCATTGCAGCATTTAGAAAGTACCGTCGATATTTATAGCCATATCTCCAAGAAGAAGCTTTCCAACAGCGCTATTAATTTAAAAAACACCCACTTCGAACAAACTGCAGAGGTGATTGAATCACATATCAGCGAAGGGCTTATCCAATTCTTTTTTGAGAATTATCCGGGCGGTTTTAACGTTTATATTGCCAACGCCGATAATGAAGTTGAAACCTTCCATAGTTTTGCGGGTAGTAAAGATGACCTGGTACAAAACGTCAATCGCTTTTATGCATCCAATAACAATGCACCAAGTCATTTAGATGAGCAGATTAATTTTAACCTGCCACAATTTTATGAAATAGAGTCGACTGCAAATAATGAACTGCTCTTATCTTCCTTTAAAAGCAATACGAAAAACGGAGCCTAAATAAGCCTATTTAACCTCAACGCGGAATAGTGAAAGTGAAATTGTTTTTAGGATCATAAGGTTAAAAATCACATCATACCGTGTTGATAGTTTTATGTAATTCAAGGCGACTCAGCATGGCATAACGCGCTATTTAGCTGAGTTAACACAGAAGCAGTAACTGCACTGTATCGATTTGCTTATCCCGAGTAGGGGTTATTTAGATGTTGGGCGCAGCCCTAATGAGTGACAAATAGCATAACTTAACTCACTGCGATTTAATGTGTAAAAGTGAAAGTCTTTTACTCCCTCTTGGCTAAGTACTTTTACCATATCCATAGCAATAGTTGCACCAATTAAATTACGGGTCATAGGGTCAGCCTCAGTGCCTTGATAAAGTTTGTGCATCCAGTCGGGTACATTCACATCAGTCATGCCGGCAAACTTGACCAGTGTATTATAATTAGAAACAGGTAAAATCCCCGGTACTATATCCCCTTCAATACCCTGTTTGACACACTTATCACGAAAACGCAGAAAGGTTTCAGGGTTAAAAAAGAACTGTGTAATAGCGCGATTAGCTCCTGCAGAAAATTTATCTTTCAGCACCGCTAAATCAAATTGCTCACTGCTCGCTTCAGGATGTTTTTCAGGGTAAGCCGCAACCGAAATATCAAAATCCCCCTCCTCTTTTAACAAATGAACTAGGTCTGCCGCATACATATGCGGCTTTGCCCCAGCGGGTGGAATATCGCCACGTAATGCAACAATACTACGAATATCATTATCCCAATAATCACGGGCTATCTGCCGTAATTCATCTTGGTTGGCATCGATACAAGTTAGATGTGGCGCAGCAATCATGCCAGTTTTGCTTTTAATATCTTTAATGATTTGATGTGTACGATCACGCGTCCCAGAATTTGCACCATAAGTTACCGAAACAAACTTAGGTTTTAATGTTTTTAAACGATCAATAGAATCCCATAACGTTTGTTCCATACTAGGAGTTGCAGGTGGAAAGAATTCAAAGGAAACGCCCACTTGCTGTTTTATATCGGCAATATTTTGGTTCAACTTCGCTAAATATTGTGAAGATAAATAACTCGCTGTTTGGCTTGCACTGTTCATAATCTATATCCCTTGATTTTTTAGACGTCTGAACGTCTTTCATAATAAGTAACTTAGATTAATATGAATATTTGTCAACTATTTTCTTTTAAGATGAAATTAACAACATAAAAAGTGAATTTACCTCAACATTATAAACTAGACTTCTAGCCATCTTGATGTGTAGATTGCCAATACAAACAACACACGTTAAAATAACCATTCAAAAATCATGGGGTCATAAACATGTCTAAGAAATGGAACGGTGAGTACATCAGCCCTTATGCTGAGCACGGTAAAAAAAGCGAACAAGTCAAAAAAGTAACAGTTTCAATTCCCACTAAAGTATTGAAAATACTGACTGATGAGCGCACTCGCCGCCAAGTGAAGAACCTGCGCCATGCAACAAATAGCGAACTGCTATGCGAGGCTTTTTTACATGCCTACACAGGACAACCTCTACCTAAAGATGAAGATCTATATAAAAACCAAATCCAAGTAGACATATTAGAAGATGAAGAGTAATAAATTGCAGAAGAAGCAACAATCGACTGCAACGGACATGCGCGTTAAAATCCGAATCCTATAAATCATTCTATGCAAGTTGATCCGAAGACAATTGCCGCTATTTAAGCTACACTTTTCTTTCGCCTCTTGTCTTGATACATTTTTTCATCCGCATCACTTATCAACTGATCAATAGAGGAAGTAGGTAAAGAAGTCACTTCAGTTAAGCCGTAGCTAAACTGAAGGTTAATTTCACTTCTAAGTTGAGGGGCGATTCGACTCTCTATTACCTCCTTAGTTTCTTTTTCATTAAGGTTATTAAAGATAAGCAAAAATTCATCCCCACCAACACGACAGAAATAATCTTCCCCCCTTAAATGATGCATTGTAAGGTCGACAAAGTCGGTAATATATTTGTCACCTTTTGCGTGCCCTAGCGTATCGTTAATCTCTTTTAAATTATCCAAATCGATATAGACGATAGTTAGTTTATAGGCATATCTTTTGGCTTTTTTTAACTCAATATCTAAGAACAGATAGGCAGCTCTTCGATTAAAGCAACCAGTTAGTTCATCGGTAATTGCTTGCTTTTCTAGCTTTTCTTCAAGTTTTATTCGTTGTGCGATTTCTGCTCGCAAGCTTAAATTAATGCACTTTAAATCAGCTGTCTTTTTATTTACCTTATCTTCCAAGCAAGAGTATAAATCCCTTAATTGCTTGATCATTAAATTAAAGTATTGACCCAACTCGCCAATTTCATCTTTTGATTCGAACCCTTTAATTTCACTTAACACCTTACTCTCATAGATGTATTTACTTTTGTCTCTTAAATTTTCAATCGGTTTAATAAGGGCGTTTCTTAGGTAGTAAATCATTGCATATAATGACAAGGTGAATATCATCAGCATGATAAACAGCTCCAAGTTAATATTAGCGACGACTGAATCTATGAGGGCTTGTTGCTCAAACTGAAATAGATTTATCTCCCTGTCAGCGATTACTAAATAATGATTATATTGCAGCATATTTCTATCTAACATACTCTCTGACTCATTGATCTGGAGAATTAAATCTTTTATCTTTTGACTGATAACTTTATAGCGACCAATCAGCCCAATTAAAGATTTATCGTCCACCTGCTCCCTAAGAGTCTCTACCGCGGCGATCCATTGCTTTAAATGATCCGAATCCCTAAATTGAAACATTGACTCTTTACTGTCATAAATTAATTCAGCAAAAAGCTTAATATCGCTGATATTTTCACCATGATATATTTTATCTTTTAGGCTGTACCTGAGCTTTTTTTCCGCTTGATAGAGAGCATTAAATTCATCAATAGCTTGTAATTTATTGTAATGCGATTCTAATATATTCTGTTCAAGCGCAAATATTCTTAGATAAATTTTCTCAACGTTAACTTTATCATTCCCCATGAATGCTTTTTCTGTATCAATACTTTTTCTACGCCGCTCAAGTTCTGAAATTGATTTCACCATTAATAATGTTTTAATCAATGCCCTACGTTTGTAAATATCTTTTATTATTTCCTGATTATCTGTAACCCCAGCATAAGCTTTTTCAATTTTATCAATATGAGTGATAATGTTAAACAGAATTGTAGAAGTAAATAATGAAAATATGACGGCGGAAAGACTAAACTTATCTCGGATCTTCATCGGTTATGCCCTATTGATTTAACAACTTTTTAGATTGATTATCTAATAATAAATACAGCAATAATTGTTAATAAACCCTATTTTTTATGCCATCCACTTTACTTATTGGGGTATGAAAAATAATGCGTCTTTATTAAAGGGCGTTATATTAGCTGAAACACAGAAGTAACGAACAAAAAACAAGCGAAAATGTCGTGTTAATCAAACATTTGTTAAATTATTGTATTTAATTAAAGAGAATATCATAGGCTGGGTTCGTGATACAGGTGCTGTACGGCGACTAAAATTTGCCCTTGAAAATAGTTGCCAACACGAAAGGCATAAGATGACGATGTTTTCAGGGAGATTTAAAGAAGATGAAAGCAGATAACAATAAAAACCCCTTAACTGATTTAATAAGTTAAGGGGTTCGTTTACATCAAACTAAATTATTTATCCAGGTGAATATCCATTTGTGGAAACGGTATTTGAATCCCTTCTTCATCAAGACCATTTTTAATCGCTTCCATTAGCTCAAAACGCACGGTCCAATACAGCTCACTTTTAACCCATGGACGTACTACGAAGTTAACACTTGAATCCGCAAGCTCTGCAACTGCAACTTGAGGCTCTGGGTTTGTTAATACATTGCTATTAGCGTTCACGACACGATCAAGTAGCGCTTTCGTTTTAGCTAAATCAGCATCGTAACTTACACCAATAATCAGATCAATACGGCGAGTTGGCTTACGCGAATAGTTGACAATATTGCCGCTTAAAATAGCCGAGTTTGGCACCACGACGAATTTATTATCCGGTGTTGTTAAAGTAGTTGCGAATATTTGCACCGACTCAACACTCCCCGATACACCTGCAGCATCTATATATTCACCCGCCTTAAATGGGCGCAATACAATAATCAACACTCCAGAAGCGAAATTTGAAAGCGCCCCCTGAAGCGATAGACCAATCGCTAAACCAGCTGCACCAATTAAAGCGATGAAGGAGGTTGTTTGCACGCCGATATGACTTAATGCGGCGATCACCACAATAGCGATTATCACGTAACGAGTCATAGCGGCTACGAAATCAACGATGGTACTATCAATTTTTCGTTTCGTAAGTACTTTATGAAACGCTCCCGAGATAAGGCGCGCCAGCAACAAACCAATAACGAGCGTTGCGATTCCCACGACGATATTCACACCGTACTCAATTAACAACGCTTGGTTGTTCGCCATCCATCCAAGGCTACTGCCAACAACATCCAGACCACTATCAATACGCTCAGCAATCAGCTCTTTCGCATCACCAGAAGTAGAAGTTGCCACAGAGATTATATTTGCTTCAGCCATCACGAGATCTCCTTAATAATTAACTTTGTGCGAGTTGGTTGTAAAAGAAATTCCATTGAACTGTGAAATTTTGGGTTGGTTTTTGCTTAAACTGACTGCGCACAAATTGGTTCATACGCCCTTCAACATAAGCAAGCAGTATATTTGCGGCAATCGCTTCGTCGATCAGTAACTTCCCACCATCAAGCAGAGGTTTTTCTCTAAGCACCTGCTTCACCTGCGATTCCAGCTTAAAAAACAGATGTTCGATACGCAGTTGCAAACGTTCGTTTTCACCTAATAAAGCATCCCCCGTTAAAATACGAGTGATACCCGGGTTTTGCTCCGCAAACCCTAGTAGAAAATGGAGCAGATGCTCAATGCGCGTTAACGTTTGCTTCTGCTGCTCTTTAATTAGATTAATCTGCGTAAATATAGCAGACTCGATGAAATCGATGAGCCCTTCAAACATGCGCGCTTTACTTGGGAAATGACGATATAACGCGGCTTCAGAAACCCCCACTTCAGCAGCGAGTTTAGCGGTCGTGATACGCTGCCCAGGTTTTCCTTCAAGCATCACAGCTAAAGCACGTAAAATATCATCCTTGCGGTTTACTTTCTTTTTGGCTGTTTTAGTAACCATAATGAACAACTTCCTTTGTTAAATTAATGCTTACCCGAATGTCCAAAACCACCTTCGCCACGTACACTAGTATCAAAACTATCAACTATTTCAAATGTTGCTTGAACCACAGGTAGAAACACTAACTGTGCTAATCGCTCACCCGGCTCTAAGGTAAAAGGAACCTTGCTGCGGTTCCAACAAGACACCATTAGCGGTCCTTGATAATCAGAGTCAATTAACCCCACTAAGTTACCCAATACAATGCCATGCTTATGACCGAGTCCAGAACGCGGTAAAATGGTCGCAGCAAGCGTTGGATCCGCAATATGGATCGCAATGCCGGTAGGAATAAGCTGAGTCTCACCAGGCTCAATAACGACAGCGTTATCAATGCAGGCGCGTAAATCCATGCCCGCCGATCCTGCGGTTGCATGCTCTGGTAGTGGAAACTCTTTACCGATACGTGGGTCAAGGATTTTAAGTTCTATTTGTTTCATTGTGATGATCCATTATTTTGTGGGCAAGTATCTAACAAATTATATTGTTGATAAATTATTTCAAGTAGTTGGTAAGCAACTGTCTTTTTATCGGCAAGGGATATATCAAAGATATCCGAGGCTGAAAACACAGTGAGTGCATTTTGTTCGCTATTAAAACCTTGCCCTACTATGGCCACATTATTGGCCGCAATAAGATCTAAGTTTTTACGTTTTAATTTATCCCGTGCATAACCAGCAACATCTTCAGTTTCGGCTGCAAAGCCAACACAAAAAGGACGATTTATATCCATTGCTACATGCGCAATAATATCAGGGTTTTTAACCAGCTTAAGTGTAAAGTTATCAATCCCTTGCTGCTTCTTCATTTTCTGCGGCGCAACCGCTTCAGGGCGATAATCAGCTACGGCAGCGCAGCCGATAAAAATATCGCAATACGCTAATTTAGCTAAACTAGCCTGATGCATCTCTAATGCACTTTTGACATTAATTCGATTAACATGAGCCGGCGTCTGTAGGGGCACGGGGCCACTTATCAGTGATACATTAGCGCCCATTTTTTGTGCCACTTCAGCCAAAGCAAAGCCCATTTTACCGGAGCTGTAGTTACTTATATAACGAACGGGATCGAGCGCTTCTTGTGTCGGGCCAGCTGTTATCGTGATATTCACATTGGCAAACAGCGACTGCTGAATATTAAAAAAATCAACTACGTTAGACACCAGTTCGCTCGTTTCAAGCATGCGCCCAGGACCAATGTCACCACAAGCTTGAGGCCCCTTTCCCGGCCCCCAGATCAACATTCCACGCTGCGCCAACACACTGATATTTTCCTGCGTGGCAGCTGCTTGGTACATTTCCATGTTCATTGCAGGTGAAACAGCAATTGGCGAAGGCGTCGCCAAACAGAGCGTTGTTAATAACTCATCCGCTAAACCTGCACGTAATCGCGCAATCAGGTTAGCCGTCGCCGGCGCAAGTAAAACCAGATCCGCCCATTTAGCAAGTTCGATATGGCCCATTCCTGATTTAGCACGCGGATCAAGCAGATCATCGGCAATTGCATGGCCAGAAACCGCCTGCATGGTTAACGGAGTAATAAATTCTTTTGCAGCAGATGTCATTACAATACGCACATCCGCTCCTTGATCTTTTAGTCGACGGGTCAACTCGGCACATTTATAAGCCGCAATACCGCCAGAAATACCTAATAATATTTTTTTTCCTGTTAACGGATAAATAACAGACATAATAATACTCAATCAACAGATCCAAATGGTTTAGAT
Source organism: Psychromonas antarctica (assembly GCF_022267535.1). Taxonomy (GTDB): domain Bacteria; phylum Pseudomonadota; class Gammaproteobacteria; order Enterobacterales; family Psychromonadaceae; genus Psychromonas; species Psychromonas antarctica. The sequence continues at coordinate 10,830 of NZ_JAHNZV010000035.1, read as the reverse complement.
CTTATAAAAAAAGAGCAACAGGATAACACAAAGTAGTTACGCAATATGTGACAAAATCGTCTAGATTTAATGTCTTGTTTATATAATAGGCATTGTGTATTTATGACCAAATTAAAAGATTGGCCTGATCAAGAAAGACCTCGTGAAAAGCTACTATCACAAGGGGCAAGCGCCCTCTCCGATGCAGAGCTATTAGCTATCTTTTTACGTACTGGCTGCAGAGGATTAGATGTAGTCACTCTCGCACGGCAATTACTAACGGAATTTGGTTCTCTACATACGCTATTTGCCGCATCCGAATTTGAATTTTGTGAAAAAAGAGGCTTAGGACAGGCAAAATACGCACAACTACAAGCGGTGCTAGAGATGTCTTGTCGCTATCTGCAAGAGCCGATACGAAAAGGTCAAGCATTGACCAGTGCGGCACAAACAAAAACTTTTCTCAGCGCCAAAATGCATCATTTACCCTATGAGGTATTCGCCGCCCTCTTATTAGATACACAACATCGCGTTATTTGCTTTCACGAGTTTTTTTTTGGATCCATTGACAGTGCCACGGTACATCCCCGAATCATTGCGCAAAAAGTATTATCGGCTAATGCCGCTGCCATTATATTGGTACATAACCATCCATCAGGGGATCCAACAGCCAGTATTTCAGACAAAAAAATCACCGAAAAAATCGTCTCCACGATGCAATTAATTGATGTGCGCGTTTTGGATCATTTCATTATTGGACATGAAAAATGTACCTCTTTTGCCGAAAATGGATGGATTTAATACATAAATTCAGAGTTTTGTTGATCTTTCATACTCAATCATGTATAAAATGCGCCCTCGACGCCTTTGGCGACGGCTAAAAAAGGTGTTCGACTATTTTGCTCGAGTAAAACTATTATTTTGGAGAATTTCGACATGTCTAGAGTATGTCAAGTTACAGGCAAGCGTCCAGCTGTTGGTAACAATGTATCACACGCAAAGAACCGCACACGACGTCGTTTTTTACCTAACCTGCAAACACACCGTTTCTGGGTTGAGAGTGAGAACCGTTTTGTAAAACTACGCCTAACTACTAAAGGGATGCGTATCATCGATAAAAAAGGTATTGATTCAGTGTTAGCTGACATTCGTGCCAATGGTGAAAAAGTTTAAGGAGCTTTAAAATGCGTGATAAAATTCGTTTAAATTCAAGTGCTGGTACTGGCCATTTTTATACTACTGATAAAAATAAAAAGACGATGCCTGAAAAGTTTGAGATCAAGAAATTTGATCCTGTTGTACGTAAGCATGTTATGTACAAAGAAGGTAAAATCAAGTAATTTTGATTTCATCGGATAAAAACCCAGTTTATACTGGGTTTTTTTATGCCCAAAGGAAAGTAAAATGCGCCTCTCAAGTAAAGGTTGGAATAATGTACTTATCTTTGGCATCTTAACCATTATTTTTGTTTTCCACTTTAGCCAGAAATTAACCCTTTCAGCGAAAATTGAGCAGCGTAGTGTCATCAGCAATGAATTTATTATTGTGGAAATTAAAACGCCTGACTTTGAAATAAAACGCGTCGGTCGCAGTTGGAAGAGTGAACCAGATTTGGGCTTGTCAAAGAATCAACTCGCATTACTGGTGCAAAACTGGCAACAACTTAAATTAGAGACACAATCAACAGTCACAACTAAGCAGCCACCTTATCTGATCTATATCTACAGCGCTAATCAAGCGCAGCCAACTATTGTGCAGTTATTTCAGCAGGGCGATAATTACTCTCTGCAACTGGACTCAACCATTTCCCTGTTCTTAAGCGCAGAGCAACTACCACTGTTGTTAGGCCGCTAGTTACACCAAAGAAAATATATAAATGATTGCTCTTAATTACCTTTTTCGGCTCAAATCACGCGCCAAAATCAATGAAAGACCGATCATCTGTAAAAAGATAGACCAGTTACGCAAAGTGGATATCTCTTTATTTAAAAGCATCTGCCGCTCAGTTAGTTCCAAGTTTAAAAAGAATTTATTGTCTATTTCTTCGCGGATATTATCTTGATAATCATTAATTTTAATATCTATCGCTGTAATACTTAACAAAACAGAGACGGGAATTGGCTCGTGGAGATGTGACTCAAGTAATCGTCTGAACGACTTTGCTATCGACTCATTTAATTCACCTTGATTCAACAACAGGTATAATATTTCTCTTTTCCGCTCAACCCCCTCTATTTGCAACCACAATAGATCCATCCCTTTTTTATTATTGCTCATTTGCATAGACAGACGATTAAGCTGACTATTTTTACCGTCAATAATAAAATGCGTCACCAAAGCAGCCGATATATTTAATAACAGACCAATCATTACGATTGACCAAGTAGGAAGCCTTAACATAGATTTTTCTCCAGAAAAAAGTACACTAATAATATTAGTCTAAAAGAGAGTACTAACCTCAACTCGGGATAATGAAAGCAAAATCCCGTTTAATACCATCAAGCTAAAAATTTTATTTCCTACATTGTTGGTGATTTTATGTAGTTCAGGGGATTGCTAGTAGAGTTAATCCAGAAGTACACGAAAATGTCTGCATTATATTGATTTTATTTTGCCAAGCAGAGGTTGCTTATGCCTGAATTACCCGAAGTTGAAACCAGTCGCCGAGGCATCAGCCCTCACATTATTAATAAGCAAGCCATCGATGTTGTCCTCCGCCACACCCAACTGCGCTGGAAAATACCGCAGAATTTACTTTCCTATATTGAAAATAAATTATTACTATCCATCGATAGACGGGCTAAATATTTACTATTCAATTTTACAACGGGCACGCTATTGATCCATCTTGGCATGTCAGGCAGTTTGCGCATCTGTGCCCTAAAAACGCCAGCCAATAAACACGATCATGTTGATATTGTTTTTTCTGATTGTTTATTACGCTTTACGGATCCGCGCCGCTTCGGCGCCATTTTATGGTTAGGCCTCTCCCCTGAATCTTCAACCCTGCTCAACCAGTTAGGTCCCGAGCCACTTGCTGATGACTTTACTGCTAGTTACTTATATTTGAGCGCAGACAACCGTAAGCGCCCCGTTAAGCAATTTATAATGGATCAGAAGGTCGTGACGGGGGTGGGGAATATTTATGCGACAGAAGCGCTGTTTATGGCTGGCATTAAACCAACTCGCGCAGCGGGTAATATCTCTCTAAAACGCTATCAGTTATTAGTGAATGCGATAAAATTAATTTTACAACAGGCTATCCAACAAGGCGGCACAACTTTAAAGGATTTTGTCGGCGGAGATGGTAAACCCGGTTACTTTCAACAAACATTACAGGTGTACGGCAAAACAGGGCAAAAGTGTCCTCACTGCCAAACAGCTTTAAAAGCACTTAAACTTGCCGCAAGAAACAGTGTTTATTGCCCTAAGTGTCAACGCTAATATTAGTTAGGGACATCAAAACCTTTTCCTCTATGTGGACTAAAAGCCCACGCCCTTTTTATGACGTAAAAAAGTAAAATTGATGACACCCAACAATAACGATACGTAACCAAATGAATTTAGATAATTAAAAAGATAAATAACAGCTCTATTTATCAATCTGACAATACCGACTATTGGCGCTAGCTGTCAGATTAAATTATCAGAAAAAAACTGATTTAATCCCCTAGAGCAATGCCTTCTCTGCGAGGATCTGCCCCACCAATTAACTTCCCCTCGGTAAACAATATCGCGTGAATACCAGAGTTCATGTCTGCAATATTGACCTTGTACCCCATCGCTTCGAGTGGTGCTTTAAACTTTATCGCATCAGTACCTTCTTCGAGATCATAGGTGCCAAAGCGATTGATCATATGTGGCAAGTCTATGGCTTGTTGGATATCCATTCCCCAATCTAAATGCGCAATCAGTGTTGATGCAACGTAACCAATAATTCGCGATCCACCTGGAGAGCCGATAGCCATATACGGTTGACCATCGTGCATCACAATAGTTGGCGACATAGAAGAGCGCGGACGTTTTCCTGGCTCGACACGGTTTGCAATGGGATAGCCGTTCTCATGTGATGCAAACGAAAAATCAGTCAGTTCATTATTAAGTAAAAAACCATTACTCATCACTCTTGAGCCAAAACCATTTTCAACGGTACTGGTCATTGAAATAATATTGCCCTCTTTATCTGCAATCACAATATGCGTTGTACTCGGAAGTTCCAGTGACTGATCATCAGCTAGGGCGATAGCACCATCCCACCGCGGATTACCAGATGACACTGCTGCTAGTGCTTTTCCAGGCTGAATCAGTTTGCCGCGCTCAGCCAGATAACTCGGATCTAACAAGCCTTCGGGCATGGGGACAAAATCTGCATCGGCCATATAGCGACCACGATCGGCGAAAGCGAGTCTTGAAGCATCACCAATAATCTGCCAAGCCTCAGGACTATCTGCGCCCATTTTTTTTAAATCAAAATACTCAGCAATACCTAATATTTGCCCAATAGTCAACGCCCCTGAACTTGGAGGCCCCATACCGCAAACCTTATATTGATGATAAGGTGCACAAATTGCGCTACGTTCAATTATTTTGTATGTAGCAAAGTCTTGCATCGCTAACACACCTGGATTATCTGTAATACCGTTAACTTTTTTAACTATATCTTGCGCTAGTTTTCCTTGATAGAAAGCGGCTTCACCATCCTTCGCAATGGCCGCTAGGGATTGCGCATAGGGCTTGTTTTTTAGTACGCTCCCCGCAGTTAAAGGTTCACCTTTATCGGTAAAGAAGTAGGCTTTTGTTTGTGGATATCTCGCTAAGCGTTGTTTATCATTGGCAATGGCAGAAGCAAGTCTTGGTGATACGCTAAAGCCTTTTAAAGCAAGCTTTTGAGCTGGTTCAAAGAGTTCGGCCCACGCCTTAGAGCCATACTTATGATGCATTGTCGCCAGTAATTTTACCGTACCTGGTGTACCAACAGATCGCCCACCTACTACCGCGTCATAAAATTTAAGTGGCTTGCCGTTTTTATCTTGAAACAACTCAGGTTTAACTGCTAAAGGCGCCGTTTCACGGCCATCAAAAGTGGTCACTTTTTTATTCTTTGCATCGTAATAAAGCAAAAATGCGCCGCCACCCAGTCCTGATGACTGAGGCTCCACCAGCCCCAAAACTGTTTGCACAGCAACTAAAGCATCAGCTGCGTTACCGCCATTTTTTAATACTTCATAACCCGCTTGAACGGCCTCCGGATTCGCGGCTACAACCATGTAGTCATTGCCAACGATACTTTGCTTTGGTTTATATGATGTCGTGGTTTCTGGTGCAATCGAGTCCGTGACTTGAGCGCTAGCAAACACATTTAATGAGAGAAGCGTAACACTGATAAACAGCAATGAACTTTTATACATAATAACCCCATTTGAAATATGAATTAGTTAGTTAGTTATTTTCAGAGCCTAATATAACAACATAGATGCCAATTTAAGCACTCGCATCACTTTTACTACGATTAATAAACTAGACTATTTCTAACCGCGAAACTACGTTTCGATTTGTCATTATCGATTAGCCAATTATAGATCTAAAGTAAATGCTGTAACTGCCGATATAATAATACTGTTTTAGGACTTAATTATCGCAACTGCAATCGCTACTTTGCATTTGGATCTTTTAAGCTTAGGCTTATAGAAGTAAATTAAAATCTTATTTACGGGTTCAATAACTAATTAAATGTATTAACGGTTAATTGAGGTGAATTATGGATATGAGTATTGTCGGTGGCGTGTTGAGCGATCAGGCTAAAATAAGCACCCTAGAAAAAGTCAACGTAAGTTTGTTGAAAACAGCCAATACCCAAGCTGAGCAACAAGCTACCCAGCTATTAGATTCAATAGCGCCTGTCGCCGTAAGTGATGGAAATAAAGGCAAGCATATCAACGTTTCAGTGTGATTCGTGTGCCTACATAACCTCAAGTCTGGATAAGCTAAACGATACAGTACCGTTATTTACGCGTATTTCTGCGTTAAATCATCTGCCAATAACCAGTTATTGCTGCGATGATTCGCCTTGAACTACGCAAAACTAACAGCACTGTATAATATGTTTTTTAACTTGTTGATATTTAATCTAATTTCGCTTCCATTATCCAGAACTGAGGTTACATAATAATATGGCAGTTTAAATAACTGTCATATTATTATTCAAATAAATCAAATTATTTTTTTGAAACGATTTATCTTGTCTTGAACAAAAGCCGTAAATGCACTTATTTTGGCGGAGGGATAAATCAATTGCGGATATAATATATAAATGCTTTGTCCTTGGATGTATTGATCCGTTAATACTCGCGTTAACTTACCCTGTTGTAACTCCTTCATGACATAATAATCTGCAATTCTAATAATCCCCTTCCCAGCAACCGCCATCTGTTTAAGCAAATGATTTTCATTAATTGATAACCAACCAGCAATCGCAATATCACCTGATTTTAAAGGCCAAAATGGTTGTTCTAAAGCGCTTAAACACTGATGATCAGCAAGTTCCATCACTGTTTCTGGCTTGCCATGCTCAGTAAAATACTCCGGCGCGGCACACAAACAATGCTGATAGGAGAATAACTCTTTTGCGACCATATTCTCTGGAGGATGAAGCGTTGCACGAAAAGCCAAGTCAAAGTCATCCTTAATTAAATCATGGTTGGTATAACTAGAATCAATTTCAAAGGTGATAGCGGGATGGGTTTGCTGGAATTCATAGCAAATATTTAACAAAATACATTCGGTAAACATTTTAGGCGCAGTTATTTTTATGACGCCCTGCAGGGCGCTATGCTCATCATAAATATTACGCTCTAAGTTGAGCATGGCCGCTTTGATCTCTTGCCCCTGAGCCAGTACTTTTTTCCCCTGTGGTGTTAAGCGAACGCTGCGCGTTGTTCTCACCAATAGAGGGCATTTAAACTCTTTTTCCAATTTTTTTATCTGATCAGATAAATAACCATTAGAAATAGACAGGTTTTCAGCGGCTTTGCTAAAACTTAACTGCTGAGCAATTTCGACAAATAACATCAAACATTCAATTTTTTTATGCTGTTGCATTACGTTACCCTTAATATCCACACAAATACCAGCCCATTATTACCCTCTATATAAAAATATACCCAAGATTATTTTTTATAGCGAATAATGATTTCGTTTTTGGGGGGCTTATCCTTTTATTTTTACGGATTACAATAGTCTGCATTAATCGCCGTCTTGTGCACAGAATAAGGGATTTAAAAATGAATAAAAAAAATGTTAAGTCGTTAAATAGCTATCTTGCAGATGTTGGAGCAATTGCATATGGCTGTATGGGATTAGGTGGCGGATGGGATCAAAATCCAATAAGCACCGAAAATATCAAACAAGCACACCAAGTCATTGATAGCGCTCTTTCTGCTGGCATTAATTTGTTCGACCATGCAGATATTTACACTCTCGGTAAGGCAGAAAAAGCGTTCGGCCAAGTATTAGCAGAGCGCCCTGAGTTACGCGAAAGTATATATCTACAGTCAAAATGTGCGATTCGCTTTGCTGACTCGCAGGGACCTAAACGTTATGACTTTTCAAAGGAATGGATAAATTTATCCGTTGATAATATTTTATCGCGCTTAAACACTGACTACCTCGATGTGTTAATGCTTCACCGTCCCGATCCTTTAATGGAGCTAGATGAGGTGGCAGATACGCTACTTGCGTTAAAACGCAGCGGTAAAGTCCGTCATTTTGGTGTTTCAAATATGCAATATCAGCAAATAGCCTATCTGCAGTCGGCACTTGATGCTCCTTTAGTTGCAAATCAAATTGAGATTAGCTTAGCAAAACTAGATTGGATCGAGAGTGGTATTATGGCGGGCAACCCAGATGGACGTGATATCAATTTTACCGCCGGTACATTGGAATATTGCCAGGCTAATAATGTGCAAATTCAAGCTTGGGGTAGTTTGGCACAGGGGCTATTTTCCGGACGTAATACTCAAGATCAGCCAGATTCAGTTAAAGCAACTGCAGCATTAGTATCACAACTTGCACATAACTACCAAGTCGCACCTGAAGCAATCGTCTTAGCTTGGTTAATGCGCCATCCAATGGGCGTTCAGCCAGTGATAGGAACGACTAACTTAGACCGGATTAGCGCTTGCGGCCAAGCAGTAAATATTAATTTATCACGCAATGAATGGTACTCACTTTATGAGACATCACGAGGTCAAGAGCTACCATAGACCGATCAGTACGCACCAATTTAAAATATAAAAGGATAGATAATGTTAACTTTACAAAAAAGCCAAAAACTGATCGCACAAGCATTACAAATTGCCGAAAGACAAACTGCGCAAATTGCGGTCGCTATTTGTGATTCCCATGGCGAATTGATCTGTTTTTCTCGTATGGATAACTGTAGTTTGCAAGCGGCGGTCTTGGCTAAAAACAAAGCTTACACATCAGCAAGAGATCGACAACCCAGTGGTGATTTAGGAGCTTGGGCAAAGGAAACAGGAAAAGATATGGGCTACTGGAGCGATCCTAAATTTACTGGGATTATGGGGGGGCTGCCAATCTATATTGCCGATCAATTGGTTGGTGCGATTGGTGTTAGTGGGTTAAATGAACAAGAAGATCAAGCTTTAGCAGCTAAAGCTTTAGAAATACTTGTTCAATAAGATAAAAAAACAAATACTTTAGCAAAACAAAAATGCAATAACAAAGTTGCAAGCTGGCGTTTACGACAAAGGCTAGAATGGCAGAGGGCTGGATGCCCGAAGTCATTTATTTTATGAGCGCGATAGGCTCTGTATAGCGCACAAAGAGTTATACGTCAGCATAGAGCCTCGCCTAAAGAACCTTCGCCATAAGCACAAAAAAGATCCACAATGAAAGCGCAAGCCACTTAAGAAAAAGAATCAACGGGTCATTTTCTTGACAAATACCACCACAAACAACGCCAGTGTAAAACTACCCGTAAAAGCCTCCAGCGCAGCCACCAGCCGCGAAAAACCTACCGGTATAAAATCGCCATAACCCAAGGTAGTAAAAGTGACAACGCTGTAATAGAGACATTCAAAAAAGAAAATAACGTTATCTTCTAAACTGCTTTGTAGCGAAAAAGCCTGATATTCACCCGCAAAACGTAAACCAAATAGGTAATAAAAAAAACTACTGGCCAAAATAATAACCCAGGAGAACAACACTACGCGTAAAGGGTCTTCACCATAACCACAAAAAAGATCAACAATTTTAGAATAGAGCCGATTAGCGGAATAGAGGGGATCCTGATAACGACGCATGGTTAACTCTTTTCGTAAGTAGGGCCCAGCCAAGGTAAAGAGGCCTTGGCTTTCAGAAGTTTTCCGTAAATTACGGTAAATTTCTTCCGCTTGTTCATAATAATCAGAAGCTTCTTTATATTCTTCTTGTGCTTGTGAATTTTTTGCGGCGCTTTCTTGGAGGATTGTTTTTCCTGTTTTTATGTGCTCAATTTTAGCGCCATGCAACTTAACCCCCAACAAATTACACTCTTCAAGATGTGCGCAATGAAGATTGGCATGAGAAAGATCCGTCTTCATTAAACTTGCACGAATTAAAACGATATTAAAGAGATGCGCCCCCCTTAAATTTGCCCTATACAGATCAGCCCCAGTTAAATCAAACCCTTTACTGCTGCCGTGGTTAACCAAATTTAGATTTTCTAAATTGGCATGCTGTAGAAAGATGCCGTGCATCATACCTCCACGACGGGCATAGGCTTCTAGTTTTTCTGCCGTATCTGGATCTGATTTATCCACTGTGCAGTCATGCCAGTAACAAAATTCAGATTCTAAAGAGGGGGCGTGGCAACGCTCACCAAGATGATTGAGGTAACGACAGGTTTGAGCTTGATGGTCAGACATAACACCCCCGATTTCTATAATCAATTTACAGAGTATAGGAAGGGGTGCCGTATCTGCATATATATTTAACTGTTAGCTGCTTGCTTTCTAAATAGCGCCTGAGCAACACATAAGGGCGCAAACGCATTGATATCCCCTTGGTGTTTGAATACTTCTTTAACAATGGTTGAAGAGATAAAGCCAGTGCCGGCACTGGCTGGCAAAAGAAGGGTTTCTAATCGCGGGTTTAAACTGCGATTGACCTGCGCAAGCTGCATCTCATAATCGGCATCGGTCGCCCCGCGTATTCCTCTTATTAAAGCTTGCGCTTTATATTCGCTAGCAAAGTCAGCCAACAAACCGGAAAAAGGAATAACTTCAATACCGGGTATTTCTGCAGTCACCTCTTCGAGCAGAGCGCAGCGCTCCTCTAAGCTAAAAAGTGTTCGCTTGCTGGTATTAACCGCAACCGCGACGATCACTCGCTCAGCGAGCCGACTGGCTCTTATTAAGAGATCAATATGACCGTTGGTAACAGGATCAAAAGAACCAGGAAAAACAACCGTATTCATCTTTATTTAACCACCGCGTCATTAATCGCTTTTAATTCGTCACGCGCAGATTCCCCATTCCAGTAAAAGCTGTACCAAGGTTCTGGATTTTCATCTGAGCGAAACTGTTTTTTCGGAAATTCAATTGACAGATAATTATCATTAAAGGAATAGACCGATGCACCAACCTTAACGTCACTAGCTATCCAAAATAGTATAAAAGCAACCAGTGGATAGACAAAAAAGAGTTTAAACATAAACAACCTCAAAAAATTTAAGTGTATGTATTCTAGCGCTTATTGATTAAATAGTGTGGAAATAAAAACAATAGATTAGAGCGTAATGCAAAAATGATTATTTTTTGTATTCAATAAAAACACCTTTTAAAACAAAAC
>NZ_JAHNZV010000034.1 GCF_022267535.1 Psychromonas antarctica | reverse complement strand
GTGTTATTTAGGAGCAGAAAAAATGGTTAGGAATAAGGCATTGATTACAGCAGCTAGTTGCTGTAATTAATAACAAAAATGCAAATTTTATTTGCAGTTAGTTAGCAGCCATTTTAACCAAAATAAATGAATAGATAATTATTAAATTTGCTATTAATACAAGATTGGAAAACATCATGCGCTCACTAAAAGTATCGATATTAATCGCTTTTCCCTGCCTTATTTTTGGCACCTTTACTTTTTCGGCGGCAGATATGCTTGAAAACAATTTCGAACTTAGCACTGAAAATCAACTTAGTGAAAATTTCAACCCTAAAATAAACGATTTTTGGGAAAAAAATTCACAATCAAAGCGCTTCATGGGTGCCGATAATAAAGAAATTTACACCGTAGCTATAAAAACAGGTAATAGTAAAGCCATTGTGATCAGCCAAGGGCGCAACGAAAGCACTTTAAAATACAAAGAAGTCGCCTATGATCTTAGCCGGCAGGGATATGATCTGTATTTAATTGATCATCGTGGGCAAGGTTTTTCTGAGCGTTTAGGGGGCGATAAATATCGAGGCCACGTAACTCAATTTCAAAATTATGTGGATGATTTCAATCTCTATGTGATGTCACTTGATTTACAGAAAAACTATCAACAACGCTACCTACTCTCACATTCCATGGGGGGCACGATCACTGCTTTATATCTTGAACAATATCCCCATCCATTCCAAGCCAGCGTTTTTGTTAGTCCAATGTTTTCAATCAATTTAGGGGGGATCCCCACCAGTATCGCTAAAATAATAACTTATAGCAGTGCCGAAATATGCAGTTGGTTTAGCGACCAAGCTTGTTATATATTTTTTGGTGGTGCTTACCAACATAAAACCTTTGCTGAAAATGAAGTAACCTCGAGTGAATTGCGCTTTTATTCGGCACAGCATACATTTATACAGGATCCAGAGACGCAACTTGGTTCTCCGACCATGCGTTGGGTGAGTGAAAGTATAAGTGCCACTGAGCAGGCAGTGGCAAATGCAAGTAAAATATCGGTCCCGGTGTTAATCATTCAGGCAGGTGCAGATACAGTTGTAACTCGCGATGGGCAAACTGGATTTAGTGACAAGGTCACTTTTTGCAAAAATAATAATCTCCTCAATATTTCAGGAGCCAAACATGAGATCTTATTAGAAAGCGATCGCTACCGAGTGCCCGCATTAAGTGCTGCGCTTCACTTTTTTGAAAAATCACAACAAGGTAAAATAACATGTACAAAATAGCCATTTCTGATCTTGATGGCACCTTACTGGGACCAGATCACCGCATTTCCCCAAATACGAAAGAGAGCATAAAGCGTTGGATTGACAATAATCGTAAATTTGTTATCGCAACAGGTCGCCATTATATTGAAGCAAAAAAGCTGCAAGCCTCTATCGGTTCGCCCATTTATTTAATTACTTGCAATGGGGCGAGGGTGCATAATAAACAAGGAGAGATAATCCATCGGCAGAATCTTGGCAGCGATATTGCGCAATGGATTTGTGATAACCAATTTGATGATGGCGTGCAAATAAACTTATTTACCGATCAAAATTGGTATGCCAACCACTGTATCCCTGACCTTGATGCAATGGGATTAGATGCTGGATTCGATTGTGTCGCAACGGATCTAAGTGCACTAGATAAAAGTGATACCATTAAAATATTTTTCTGGGCGGAGCCTGAATTATTGCAACCCATTTATGAATTATTAAATAACCGCTATGGCCATCGAATAAATCTTACCTTTTCATTAGATAAATGTTTAGAAGTAATGCATGCAAACACCAATAAAGGCGAAGCTGTAAAAGTGGTGTTGAAGGACAAGGGCTTGCAAATTGAAGACGCCATTGCATTTGGAGACGGCATGAATGATGTTGAGATGCTAAGCTTGGTAGGCAAAGCGGTGCTAATGGCCAATGCCCAACAAGCATTACGTCAAGCATTGCCGGTTGCAGAATATACTCTCTCTTCCAAAGAAGATGGTGTAGCTATTTTTTTAAATAATTTATTAGCGAAGTGAAATCATGATAAAAAAAACATGTATAACAACGATTACCATTTTATCAACGCTCCTCTCGTTATCAGCACAAGCTGATAACAAAATGGAGATTCAAGCAGGTTTTGCTGTTGATATGGGCTTTGGTGCCACAGCATTAATAAATAAACAATTCAGCATAATGGTAGGAAACAGGGGTATTGCAGCTGATTATATATTTAAACAAGGCAGATTTAACATGGACGTTCCTTTTACATGGTATGTTGCGGGCGGTGCCTATAATGAGTGGGATAAGGGTTTTGGTGTACGCTTGCCGTTAGGCTTAAACCTGAACTTTGAAAAAAATTGGAATGCTTACGTACAAATATCACCAGATCTTGATTTTGATGATAACGCCAAGTTTGGCGCGCAATTTGCGACTGGTCTTCGTTATCATTTTTAATTGCTTTTATTTGCACAAATAAAAAAGGTCTAGGCCCTTTTTATTGCCTTTAATAAATTCACGGAGAAAGTGTTGTGTAGACACTCATTTAGCGCTTAAAAATAAGACAATCCCTTGCATCAACTTGGATATAGTGAAATAAAGGAGGGCGCTGTTATACTGCAAGGTAACTGTATCGCTCATCAGCCGATTAATATTACTGAATTAAGGTTTTTTATGCGTCTACCTCACTTATTATTATGCGTACCTCTTTTTTTTGCTGTTGCTTGTAGCTCAACAATACCTCCTGCGGCAATAAAAGCAGCCCCCATTATTAAAAAAGATGTTCTTAAGCAGGACTTTTCAAAAATACTGACGGGTAATTTTAGAGGACAATTTAGCCTCGAAGACGGCCAAGCTTACTTTAAAATATGCGCTACTGAACAAACTTTTTCTGTTAATGCGAATGCCGCATTGCGTAATATTTATGAGCAGATCGCAGCAACAAAATCAGATCCTGTTTATATCGAATTTACAGGAGAAATAATTTTTCCAGAGGCCGGAAATCAAGAACAAGATGCGATAATGCGTATTGATCACGTGCATCATATGGCGCTCGCCAAACTGTCGCTACAATGTGCGAAGCATACCCAATCATTTCAATTTAAGGGAAAAGGGAATGCCCCCTATTGGCGTTTAAATATTACGGGACAAAAGCTATTTTTTGCAACCAAAGCACGTAATCAGGTTTACCAAGTCACGAATGCTAATTTTAAAACAACTCAAATTAACCGTGTAAAAAGCATTAATGATGAACAGCAAAAACTTGACTTAACGATTCGGCCAAGCCATTGCTACGATTTAAAAAATAAAGAATATTGGGGGTATAGTGCAAAAGTAGATTCTGTTTGGGGAGAATTTAGCGGCTGTGGCGAGCCTGGATGGCTGCATACTGAAGACAATTTCTCTGGTTATTATTTAAATAAAATGGCAGGAAAAATATCGAATTTAACGCTTAGTAAAGACTATAGCGTAGAATATCAAGAGCAGATTGGCACAAAAACCCTAAACAAAAGCGGTTTTTGGAAAAGCAATTCACCCGATAAAGTGGTTGTAATGTTAACTCGAGAAGGTCAGACAATAATTCGTGAAGAGCTGATTTTCCATCGGGAAGGATTAACCCTTAACATACAACAGATCAATAAAGACAACATATTAACCTCTTTTACGCCACCCGGTTTAGTCTTTAATAAAATGAATCACAAAGCCCACGAGGAAATCGTTGTTAAACGTATGGATCGTGTATTCACAGCTCAAAACATTAAGCCCGTGGCAAGTATCGACCTTGATATACAAAAAGCGATTAACCAGTACTTTGAAATTCATCGCACCGATCCCAAAGAAACTCAATTTAGTTCAGTCAAATATGACCTTAATGGCGATGGTATTAAAGATGCCATTGTACTTCTTGATTGGTGCTCGAAAAATGGCTGTGAAATGCTTATTTTTGAAGGCATTGAAAACGGTTACCGTTTCTCAAGCCGTATATCGAGGGTGCATGCCCCGATCATCATTGCACAGACTCAACATTATTTATGGCAAAGCCTGCTAATCAAAAAAGAAACACAATGGTTTAAACTCGACTTTGATGGTATCAGCTATCCAATTAATAGTCGTGATTTACAAGCCGTAAACAAACAAGAAGAATCAACAGGGATCCTTTTATTTTCTCAAGGCCCCCCAGCTGAATGGTTTCCGATTAAGCTGTAAATAATTTCTATCGCACTTAAAAGGGAGTTATCTCCCTTTTGAAAGACACCCTAATCCGGTTTTATTATTGCTTCAAAAAATGCTTGTTCAAAGTGGTATTTAGAAATTTTTTTATCCTTTTCTTTATGCTCAGATAAAGCAGTCTCTGCTAAGTTGTAACCATTCAAAATTAAAACAAAAAGCCTATCACCATGATCTCGCTTAACAACCCCCAACAGGTTAGCAACGCCTTGCATTGAACCTGTTTTAGCAATGATTTTACCCTTTAATAATTTACCTCGCACACCTTGATGATACTTAAGCGTGCCATCGATTCCCGCCACTGAAAAGCTAGATAATAAGTTTAAGCGGCTATCATTGTGGTAGACATACTCAAGCACGGTCATAAAAAGCACAGCACTCATTAAGTTATGCCGAGATAAACCAGAGCCGTCTGCTAAATAAGCATTTTCCAAATCAATACCCTGCTCTTTTAATATTAATTTGACAGCCTGCCCACCATTACGAAAATTACCCGCAGTCCGAAAATAAGCTGCACCTAAGGTTTTAAATAAGCTGTCTGCAATTAAATTGTCAGACTCCTTCACCATTATTCGTAGCATTTCATCCAAGGGCGGCGATTGATGGCGGATTAAAACATCCCCAACAGAACTCGTATTATTGCTATCAAGTTTAATTTCCCCCTCTAATATGATCCCAACCTTCATTAATTCAGATGCGATTATTTGCCGCGCATAGGCGAACGGATCATTTACAGCGAAGGCCAAAGCAAATGGCCGCTCACGTGGTACCATACATCCCCAAAGAGAATATTGATTGTGACTATTACGCGTCACTTCAAGTTCGCAGAATTGCGCACTACGCTGCGCTTTTGTGACCACAGAAACATCACTACTAATATCAACAGGCTCATAGCCGGGAATAAACAGTGTTGCTTTTTTTGCCTTGGGGTGGCTCAAACTTAAATTACCTAATACGCAGTTTTTATTCACTATAATCGCATTACTAGGAGCCGTATAACAGACACCTAAATCATTCCAAGCCTGTCCGTTACTCCATTGATAACCACTAAAATGAGATTGGTTAAGTAAAAAATCACCAGCAATATACTTTATACCTAACTGCTTTAAGGATTTCAGCATGCCACTAATATCACTGCGCAGTAAAGTTGGATCTCCTACAAAACGCATTATCAGATCACCTTGATAACGCTGCTTATTGATATTGCTTTTTTCCCCTTCAATAGTTGTTTGATAACGAAATTGACTGCCTAGATATAATTTAGCCGCCGTTGCCGTTAGTAATTTTTGCATACTCGCCGGAGTACGTAACAGCGATTGCTGATATTGTGTGATAACTTTATTTTGAGCCGGATCAACGACCATATATGAGATCTGCGTACCTTTAGGCAATAAGGGGTGCAGTGCTAACCAGTCACTGGCAAATAAATTGACCGGCAAGATAAAAATAATAAAACAGAAAAAACACTTAGACATAAAACCAGTACCCCAAAAAAACACAAATCACATCATAGCGTCAATCTATAACGAAAACAGTTAAACATGCAGAATTGATTCTATAGCAGTGCTATAATTTTTTTACGCCACTGGTTAACTATGAGTCTGAAACGATGAATAACCCGCTATACCAAAAAAATATTATCTCCATCGCTGATCTATCGCGCAGCGAACTCGAACTTATTCTACAAACAGCGCTCTCATTGAAAGAGACCCCACAGCCAGAGCTGTTAAAAAACAAAGTGATTGCCAGCTGTTTTTTTGAAGCATCAACACGAACTCGCCTTTCATTTGAAACAGCAGTACAACGCTTAGGCGGAAGTGTTATTGGCTTTGATAGTGCCGGTAATACCTCTTTAGCGCAGAAAGGGGAAACCTTAGCAGACTCGGTTAAAGTGATCGCCTCCTATGCAGATGCTTTTTTTATGCGCCACCCACAAGAGGGCGCTGCACGTTTAGCTGCTGAGTTCGCAAATATTCCGGTCATAAATGGCGGCGATGGTGCCAACCAGCATCCAACACAGACGTTACTTGATCTGTTTACTATTTATGAAACCCAAGACACTCTGGATAGCCTTAATATTGCATTTGTTGGTGACTTGAAATATGGCAGAACAGTACACTCTCTAGCACAAGCACTGTCGCTTTTTAACTGTAATTTCTACTTCATTGCCCCGGATGCGTTAGCGATGCCCGATTACATACTGGAGGAATTAAACGGTAAAAGGATAAACTATTCTGTACATAAAAGTATCGAAGAAGTTATTGATTCACTTGATGTGTTATATATGACTCGCGTACAGAAAGAGCGTTTTGATGAAACAGAATACCAACATATGAAATCTGCCTTTCTTTTAAATGCGCAAATGTTAGAGAATGTGCGTGATAATTTAAAAGTATTACACCCATTACCACGTATCGATGAAATTCATAGCGATGTAGATGACACGCCTTATGCTTATTATTTTCAACAAGCTCAAAATGGCGTTTATGCCAGGCAGGCATTACTTGCCTTACTGTTAACAAACCAATTCCAAATAAAAGGTTAATAGCAAATGATGCAAAGAAAATTACAAGTTGAAGCCATTCAACATGGGTCTGTAATTGATCATATCCCTGCCAAACAAGGCGTTAAAATATTAAGCTTTTTTAAACTCACACAAACGAGTGAAAAAATAACAATTGGGCTGAACTTGCCAACGAAAAGCGGTATAGCTAAAGATTTAATTAAAGTTGAAAATACTTTTATTAGCGATGATCAAGCTAACCAGCTAGCATTATTTGCGCCTAATGCCACCATCAATCAGATAAAAGATTTTAAAGTGGTCAATAAATTCCAAGTACAACTCCCAGGTGCTTTTATTGGCGTTTTGTCTTGCCCAAATAGTAATTGTATTAGTCATAATGAGCCAGTGAAGACAAAATTTTATGTTAATAATAACTTGGATCTTAAGCTAAAATGCCACTATTGTGAAAAATCATTCAACCGAACCTTTTTTCACGAGCTCGATTAATGTCAAAGGGGTTGATTTCCATCAAGCAAAATTTAAACAATGCTATTTGTTATAAAAACAATATTGTAAATGAACAAGTTACGTTTATACTTATTATTACTTTTCTATTTATAGGCGATCCTAAGCATGCAATATAATACTTCTCTTCTTTGTGATATTTATGCAGATACGATTGATGTTGTTGAACCCCTGTTAACCAATTTTGGTGGGCGCAGTTCATTTGCTGGCGAAGTAGTCACCATTAAATGCTTTGAATCAGTCGGGCTAATTTATAAGACACTCACTGAAAATGGCACCGGAAAAGTATTACTCGTTGATGGGGGAGGTTCATTACGTAGAGCATTAGTTAATGCAGATATTGCAGAACTTGCAGTCGAAAATGGCTGGGAAGGTATTGTAGTAAACGGCTGTGTACGTGAAACTGATATGCTTGAAGAATTAGATATTGGTATTCAAGCTATAACCGCTATCCCCGTCGGTGGTGATGATAATGAGATTGGTGAACTGAACTCGCCAGTGAACTTCGCCGGTGTAACCTTTTTGCCTGAAGATATCCTTTATGCTGATAGCACAGGGATTATTATTTCACCAGAGCCTTTAGACATTGAAGAACCCGATCTAGAGCCCGAAATAGAATAGTTGCTTATCGAGTAATATCTAAAGCCCAATTGATTGGGCTTTAGATAATAAAACGCCTAATTGCAGCAATAACCAAATACACTTATAGTGTCCCTTCTGCCTCTTCTATTTTCCCTACTAAAGTGCTTAGTCGAGACTGCCACTGTTGATGCTCTTCGGATAACCTAATATTTTCAGCCTCTAAGTGTCCGTTTTTTTCTGCTAAGCCTTGCTTGTCTTCTTTTAATTCTTCGACTTCCATTTGTAACAACGCAATCGTATCAATTGCATTTTGAATTTTGCTTTCTAACTTTTCTAATAGATCTAATGTCATCAATTCGCCCCTTAAAAATGGTTTAATCTGTTCGATCCAGTGAGAATAAGCATTCCAAGCTGCTTATTCAACCTTTGTTTTTAATTTAAGAAATATATCCTTCTATTTTTATGAAATTTCGCAACGGTGTTATGCTATTTTCTGTATTTATAATAACGAAATAAGAAACAATGCAAAATAAAATTAAAACAGGCAAGTACCGTCACTATAAAGGCAACCTATATCAAGTTGAAGCTGTCGCCACGCACAGTGAAACAGAAGAAGCGATGGTCGTTTATCGGCCTCTATATGGGGAGCAAGCATTATGGGTTAGACCCTTATCTTTATTTATTGACGAGGTTGAGATCGCGGGAGTAAAACGCCCCCGCTTTGACTTTATTGATGCTTGATATATATCCAAGCGACTTCAAAAGGCAGGAATCAGCATAACCATAAATGATGTCATTCTAGGCAGAAGGTTGGTGATCTAGTCGTGCTAAATCAAAACCGTCTAACAACGAAGATCGTCGCTTATCGTATTGCCTTACGGGAGCTTCTTGAAGTGTTTTGGTGTAATAGATCATACTAGAAAACCATTTTCAATCTTAGATGAAGCGTTAGATATCCTGATCCATAGAAAGTGATGGCATATCACAAGATGGCCGGCCTACAATTGCAGCGGGTACACCCACGACCGTAGTATGTGCAGGAACGGCTTCTAAGACCACGCTACCAGCACCAATTTTTGCTCCGATACCAATTTCAATGTTACCGAGTACTTTAGCACCCGCCCCTATCATTACCCCTTGACGAATTTTAGGATGCCGATCACCACACGCTTTACCTGTTCCACCTAAAGTAACACCTTGTAATATTGACACATTATCTTCAATAACAGCTGTTTCACCGACCACTACACCGGTGGCATGATCGAACATAATACCTTTACCGATCGTTGCTGCGGGATGAACGTCAACACCAAATAATTCTGAACTACGATTTTGTAGGTACAGTGCTAGTGAGATACGTTTTTGCTTCCATAACCAATTTGCCACACGGTGCACTTGAATTGCGTGAAACCCCTTTAAATATAAAAGTGGGATTGAATAATCGTTAACAGCAGGATCTCGATCTTGAACTGCGATAATATCCGCCATTGCCGAATTAATAATCTCAGGATCTTTGCTAAAAGCCTCATCAATAACTTCGCGCATCAGAATGGCGGGCATGGTATGACTATCTAAACGATTTGCAAGTTGGTAACTTAGCGCTGATTTTAAGCTATGATGGTTTAAAATAGTTGAATAAAAAAAGCTTGCTAGAACAGGTTCAGTAACAGAACAATTCCATGCCTCTTCTCTTATCTTTTTCCATAGTTTCTCTTGAACAATTTTCATTATGACGCACCCTTACTGATATTATCTGGCTCAATTTCAAACTGTACTTTATTATTTTCCTTTTCTAATATCACTGCAGAAAGGGGATCTAGATGAATTAAAATATCCGTATGTGGAAAAAATTTATCTAACTCGGCCTCCAAACAATCGGCTTTCTCATGCGCATCAAACAAACTCTGATTATCATCAAGCTCTAAATGTAGCTGAATAAATTTAGTATTGCCCGATTGACGCGTGCGTAAATCATGCACGCCTCGAACACCTTTAATGCTATAAGCTATTTTGATTATCTTATCTTCTTCAGCTTTAGACAGTTGCTTGTCCATTAATGCATCAATTGACTGCATGCCTATTTCCCATGCGCCATGTAAAATATAAAAACTTACGGCAATAGCAAACAGTCCATCGGCCCAGTTCCAGCCTAATCCGGCCAAAATAAGTGCTAGTAATACAGCGCCATTAAGCGCCACATCTGTTCGATAGTGTAAGGAGTCCGCTTTTATTGCCATACTACCGGTTTTTTTAACGATATAAGTTTGAAATAAAACCAGCGCAAGGGTGACCAATACAGAGAAAATCATCACGCCAATACCAACAGCTGAGGCGATGATTTGGTGACCATTAATCAATGCAGAAATACTATTAAACATCAAAAAGACAGCAGATCCGGAAATAAAGGCAGCTTGTGCGAGACCCGCTAAACTTTCCGCTTTACCGTGGCCAAAACGGTGTTCATCATCCGCTGGCTGCAATGCAATTTTTATAGCCCAAAGGTTAATAATAGAGGTTGTCACATCCATTAATGAATCAGTCAGGGCAGCTAAAACACTTGAGGAGCCGGTCACTATCCAAGCAAGCAACTTGACAATAATTAGCAACGAAGCAGCGATAATCGCAGCACGTCCGGCACGATTAACTAAGCGTCCATACTCTTCTTTTGTAATATTTTTTTCCAAAAAAACACCTTAATCAATCCATATCACGAGGCAGCCATTATAGCGAATTGGCTCATTTAAACCAGATGCGATTATTGATTATTGCAGTCACCGTTTATTACCCATTCGTTTTGCGCAAATACGCGTAAAAATATGACTGGATTATGTTTCGCCATGTTCATCTACAGCGACATATAATAAAGCCTTACAACCCGCGCTTGTGGCCCCTACCTATTGAAGAAAACATTAATAGCATATATGTCCAAACTACTTCAAAATGCAGATTCCTGCATCTTGAAGTCGTTTGGGTATACATTTACAATCACTTCGATTTTCATAATATAAAAACGAGATACTATGATTGAAGTAGCACTATTTGAACCAGAGATCCCACAAAATACTGGCGCCATTATCCGCTTATGTGCCAATACTGGCTGTGTTTTGCACTTAATTGAACCCTTAGGCTTTGATTTAGATGAGAAAAAAGTACGCAGAGCCGGGCTTGACTATCATGAACTCACCCATGTGTATCGCCATAAAGATTTTCAGGCATTTTTAGCCGTAGTGGCAGGAAAAAAGATCTACGCCTGCACAACAAAAACAACGAGGTTTTATCAGCAAGCCAATTTTCAATCTAATGATGTTTTACTGTTCGGTCCAGAGACACGTGGCCTACCCAGTGACATTCTTGATGCATTACCGCATGAGCAAAAATTACGTATTCCAATGCGAGCAGAAAGCCGATCCATGAATTTATCCAATGCCGTGTCGGTATTTGTTTATGAAGCTTGGCGCCAACTGGATTTTTCCGGCGCAGTATAGAGCCCCTTTTAGCTGCGAGTAACAAACCTTTAGCTGCGATATTCGCAGCTCTGAACTCGAAAGCTAATGGCTTTTTATTCCGCCTGCAGTAGTTCCACCAGCATTTGCACCGTACGCTCTCCTCGAAACTCATTAACCTCTAAACGATAAGTGCAATAGATACTTTTAATCCTTGGATCGGGCCAAAATTTAATGTCGACATTAAAGGCGATCGCGTCAATCGTTTTATCGCCTAGTTGTAAGATCATTTTGAGATGTTTACTGCCCACTATTCTTTGTTGTAACAGCTTAAATGAACCATCAAAAAGAGGCGCCGGAAAACCCTGTCCCCACGGACCCGCATCTCGTAATTCTTGCGCTTGTGGCAAGTTAAGCTGATCAGCACTTAACTGCCCATCAGAAAGCATCACATTATTGAGCACGTCATCTGCAATCTCAGCTTTTAACACCTCATTCAATGCTTTAGCAAACAACGCAAAGTGCTGCTCTTTTAATGACAAACCTGCGGCCATCGCATGACCGCCAAACTTTAAAATAATATTCGGTATCTTTTTATCCACTAAATCGAGTATATCGCGAATATGCACGCCGGGAATAGAACGCGCCGAAGCCTTTATTTCTCCATCAGTTGCTTTCGCAAAAACAAATGTCGGACGGTAATAAGACTCTTTAATTCGCGAGGCGACCAACCCAATTACACCTTGATGCCAGAGCGGATCATATAAGCAGATGGCGTATGGAATCTTGCTTTTATCTAATTTCAGATTTTGTAACGTTTTTAATGCTTCTTCCTGCATCCCTTGTTCAATTTCACGGCGCGATTGATTAAGTGCGTCGAGTTCATTGGCCATAATATTAGCCTGTTCAACGTTCTCACACAGTAGTAACTCAACACCGTAACTCATCTCATCTAAGCGCCCCGCCGCATTTAATCTTGGCCCTAATGAAAATCCTAAATCACTGGCAACAAGCTGTGCTTGATTGCGTTTGGCTACACTAATCAAGGCGCTAATACCAACACGGCATACACCCGCGCGAATGCGCGCCAGACCTTGTTGAACCAACGTGCGGTTATTAGCATCCAGCGTCACAACATCTGCAACAGTGCCTAATGCCACAATATCGAGTAAAGAGGCCAAATTCGGTGCCTGAGCGTTCACAAAACAGCCTTTTTCTAGCATAAAAGCACGCAGTGACAGCATCACATAAAACGCAACTCCGACCCCAGCCAAATTTTTACTTGGAAAAGAGCAGCCGACTTGATTAGGATTAACAATGGCATCCGCTTCAGGTGTTTGCACGCCGGGAAGATGGTGGTCAGTCACTAAGACGGTTAATCCATTCTCTTTGGCATACGCCACACCGCTAATACTGGAGATACCATTATCAACGGTCATTAACAGCTGCGCGCCTTTGGAAATAGCTAAATCGACAATCTCTGGGCTCAATCCATAACCATAGTCAAAACGGTTAGGAATAAGGTAATCGATATTATCAAAGCCCAATTTTCGTAGCGCAAGCATACACAATGCGGTGCTGGTTGCGCCATCGGCATCAAAGTCACCAACCACCACAACTTTTTGTGCCGTTAATAACGCCTGATATAACAACTCGCAAGCCTTATCTATCCCTTTCAATTGTTTGCTTGGCAATAAACTGCGGGTGCTAGTGTCTAATTCATTTTCGCTGCAGATACCGCGATTGGCGTAAAGCTGTTTGAGTAGTGGCGAGCAGGTGATATTAAGCATGCTTGCATCAACAACGCTTCGGTTTTTGACTTCAATAGAATTCATAAAGGGTCGCTGTCATCCGATTAACAAAATAGGGAGAGAATAATGATAAACGGTACCAATATAGGCATATTGATACCGTTTGTAATAGAGTCAAATATAAAGATTATTTCTTTTCTAGCTGTTGAATCAAGCGATCTGCAGGTAAATAACCAGGTTGAAGTGAGCCATCTTCTAAAATAATTGCCGGCGTGCCGCTGACACCAAAAAAGACCCCCAATTCATATTGTTCTTTTACTGTATTTTTACAGCTTTTGAAGGGGATTTCTCGGCGCTTTTTAGCATTATCCATGGCCTGTTTTTGATCCTCAGCGCACCAGATAGAGACCATCGTGTTGTAAGTTGCAGATTTTAATCCCCCGCGTGGGAAAGCTAAATAACGCACGGTAATACCCAAATTATTGTAATCAGCCATTTCAGAATGTAGCTTTTGACAATAACCACAGCTGGAATCAGTAAACACAGTAATAACGTGTTTCTCTTCTGGCGCTTTATATATAATCATATCTTTTTCAAACGCTTGTAATTTTTTCTTACGTAACACTATTAAGCTTTTTTCAGAGATATTTTCCATCTCATTATCCATGTCGTAAATATTACCATGCACTAAAAATTGGCCATTTTTGCTCACATAATAAACACCACGGTCTGTTAACACTTCATACAAACCATCAACAACAAAAGGAGTCACTGAATTCACTTGCATTTGTAAGACACGCATCTTTGCATTTATTTTAGCAAGCGCCGCATCGTCAACTTTCTCAGCGGCGAAAGAAGATGAAGTAAAAACTAACAGCGCAACTGCAGTAATCATGTGTTTTTTAACGAGACTCCAAGACATATACAACCCTTAACAGTAAAATGAGTATTGAGTAAATTAACGATGACTGAGTATGCCAAGTAATCCCTTATTTGTGAACGTTTTTCCCATCTATTACGATGATTGTATTAAGTCAATGATCTTATTATGCTCTAGGATGGTGCTCCTGATGCAGATCCTTTAACCTGTCTTGAGCAATATGGGTATAGATCTGTGTGGTAGAGAGATCGCTATGCCCTAATAACATCTGGACAACGCGCAGATCCGCGCCATAATTTAATAAGTGTGTTGCAAATGCGTGCCGCAAGACATGAGGAGAGAGCGCCTCTTTATCTATGCCGCATACCTGCGCATAAAATTTAATGCGATGCCAAAATGTTTGCCTCACCATTACTTGAGCACGACGACTGGGGAATAGAACATCACTACTTTGTCCTTTTAATAGCTCTGCTCTTGCCTCATCAATATAACGTTCAACCCAATACACCGACTCTTCGCCTAGTGGCACTAAACGGGTTTTATTACCTTTACCGGTAATGCGTACTACACCTTGTTGTAAATTAATTTCCTCCATCGTCAACCCGACTAATTCTGACACACGTAACCCCGTTGCATACAGGAGTTCGAGCATTGCTTTATCACGAAATTGTACGGTATCACTGAGATCTGGAGCAGAAAGTAGGCCATCAACTTGCGATTCCGACAAAGATTTAGGCAAAGGTTTAATGGTTTTGGGGCTTTGTAGTTTGCCACTTGGATCGTCTTCACGCATTTTTTCTCTGCATAAATATTGATAATAACGACGTAATGCACTCATTAAGCGTGCAGTTGAACTATTTTTATACTCCTTTTCACTGCTTAAACGAAAACTAAAATAATCACTTAAATCAACATAACTCGCCGCGCTTAGTGACAGTCCTCTTTTTTCTAAAAACAACTCAACCAAACGCAGATCATGGCGGTAAGAATCCAGCGTGTTTTTTGATAAGCCTCTCTCCAGCCATAATGAATCTAAAAATTGGTCAATGGACAATAGTTCCATTAAACTCTCCTTCTATTTATTAATAGGGTATTACCTAAATAAGGCATTATTATGAAAATCGGTTTGTTTTATGGATCCAGCACTTGTTATACGGAAATCGCAGCTGAAAAAATACAAGCCTATATTGGCGCTGACATTATCGACCTATTCAACATAAAAACAGAGGGAATTAGCAAAATAAATGATTATGACATTCTGATTTTGGGTATTTCCACTTGGGACTACGGCGAATTACAGGAAGACTGGGGGGCAATTTGGGATGAACTTGAGTCAGTTAATGTCACAGATAAGATTGTTGCCCTATATGGTTTAGGTGATCAACAAGGATACAGCGAGTGGTTTATTGATGCAGTTGGCATGTTACATGAAAAATTAAGCACACAAACCGCAAATTTTATCGGTTACTGGCCAACGACAGGCTATCAGTTTATAGCGTCCAAAGCATTAAATGCAGACGGCACACAGTTTATGGGACTGGCACTTGATGAAGACTCACAATATGAACTCAGTGATCAACGGATTGAGCAGTGGTGCTTGCAGATTTTACAAGAGATAGCGTTGCAGGTGTGATGACGTTCCTGCTCATGAACATTACCTCCAAAGCCAAACAGCAACTGCTTAAATAATAACATCAGCGCCCAAAATACAACCACTAACGCCTAATAAGCCTTAATTTATGTGATCTGCGCCTCATTTGCCGCAATGTTTTTTAGTTATTTAATTTCACTATCGTTACTATTCTGATCCAGATCAATCAGCTTTCAAACTCTTCCGATAAGCTACGCCAAATTATTTGATAGTGTTAATGAATTGCTCAATTTTTGGGTAACATTCACTAGTATTATTTAACCTTTTCATTTTAATTAAAACTTACCAATAGTAGGGGAGTACCTCGTACCATGTCGGACGAAAACAAAAACGCGAGTTATCGCGAATTGCACAAACCAGCAAGCGAGTTTGAAAATCGCTCTGATTATCTCGATAATGAACTTCAAATAATGAAACCACGACGCTGGGGGTTGAATTTACCTGGTCGCGATTTTAATTTTGAATGGGAAGATCTGGTACCTGCTATCGCGGGTACAATCGGCATTATCGCGATGTACTCAGCAGTAATGATGTCATGGGCGGAGGGTTTAACTCAAGCTTGGCCACATATTACACTAGGTAAAGAATTCGCAATCGAAGTGGCTCGTGTTGAGATGCTTATTCCAGCATTGCTTTTCTGTGTCATCGCTTCAGGTTTTCTTAACCCGAAAGCTAATTTAGCCGGTAATCATGGACCAATGATTCCATTAATTGGTGCAATTGCATTGGCGGGTGCTCACCCACTAGCTCTTGCTATATTATTGGGCGTATTTGGTTTATTACTGAGCTACTTTAAAGGTGGCTCAAAGCTGGTCAATTTAACCAGTGAAGGTGTCGCAGGTGGCTTACTGGTATTCTTAGGCTTTACTGGTGCATTCAGTCAAATCACAAAGATCCAAGACTGGTCAATGGGTTTGCAGTCAGCAGATATTGCAGCTGGCAGCATGGGTTATGTGGGTTTAGTGGTACTTGCAGTTAATGTCGTACTTTATGCTTTCTTAGCGCGCATCGGTAAACGTTGGTTGGCAATTCCAGCCTGCGCGATCACCGGTTTATTAGTTGCCTTAGCATTAGGCAGTAGTTTTGATTTGGTGTTTACAACTGAAACTGGCCTACCACATCTAAATCCTGTTTACTGGTGGGGAAGCACAACGGAAGGTTGGATGCTTGGTCTTCCTAACTTACAACACTTTATTGCATCGCTACCCTTTGCTATTTTAGCCGTTGCTATGTGGTCGCCAGATTTCCTAGGTCACCGTATATTTCAGGAGCTTAACTACCCTAAAAATACAGATGAAGTATTAATGGATGTCGATGATACGATGACTACTTGTTCTATCCGTCAAATTGTTGGTACAGCTGTTGGTGGTGGTAATATCACCTCATCTTGGGGTACCTACATGATCCCCGCTGCAATCGCTAAACGACCAATCCCAGCTGGTTCTATAATATTAGGCTGCTTAGTAATGCTTATTGCCATTCTAGGCTTCCCTATGGACATCGCTGTATGGCCGCCAGTAATGCGTATTGCGCTGCTTGTGGGTGTTTTCTTGCCGTTACTTGAAGCTGGTATGCAGATGATAAAAAACACCAAAGATTCTCAGTCTGCTGGTATCTGTATCTTTACAGCAGCGGTATTCAATCCGGTACTTGCTTGGGCATTAACTATGCTGCTTGATAACAACGGTCTGATTGGTGATAAAGAACGTGCGGGTAAACTTTCATTTATAGATAAAGTGATTATTCCGGGTGCAGTGTTAATTATCTGTTTCGTTGCAATGCTTGCAGTCGGTATGCTTGAACCTCAATATGGGATTCCTGCACTACTTTAAAAATAGAGAGTGCTTAGCATAATAAAAAGGCGACTATCGTTAAGATAGACGCCTTTTTTATAGCCGATAGAAAGGGTTCAACAAATGGCTACTATTTAGGATTGATCATCACGTAAGTCGATAACCAAATCACCAGCAATATCTTGCAATGAACGGATCAATTGCTCTTTATTAAAGTTATCAGCAACCGCGATTTTAAATTTGCTAGTAAATATTGTGCCACTAATATCAGCTAAGCCTAAACGATGGCACTCCAGGTTCTCGACCTTAATACCGTTTTCACTTAAGACTTGTGATATATCATGAACTAAGCCAGGACGATCTTTCGCATCAATATGCAAAGCTAAATGCGTGAGTTTTTGCTGATCCGCTGCATCCAAGACAACTGCTTCTACAACAATGGCTAATGATTTAAAATCAGCGATTAGCTTTTCCACATGTGCTGACTTAATTTCAATTTTGAGCAATCCTGCAAAATAATCATCAATATGACTAATTTTACTATTTAACCACTTACCACCTAATGCATGGGTTTTTTGTGATAAAAATTTAACCAAATCGGTTTGATGTGAGCCACTGACAGTAACCATTATTTGAACATTCATATATTTAACTCCTTACAAATGAGATACCACTAATAAATAAACCTACACCTTCAGTGTATAACCAAACCCCCTGTAACCCACTAAAAAATGGTTCATATTTTGAACTCAAATGGACAGAAATAAACGCTAATTAAAAAACACTATGCCATTCTACAAATTATGACAGCGGCAAGGTACACCAACCTCTTTTCCGGCACAGCCAGAAAAAGAGTAATATCATACAAAATAAGAAAATTTCATAATAACGCGATTTTTATTTTGTAAGGATCCAGCCGATTTTAGCCCCCTTATCTTAACGCTAATAAACCATCAGTTAAATTGAATCATAAAATAAGAACTATCAAATATCATTAACTGTAAATCTATCTTATTGTATTTGGGCCTTAAGCACTTAGGCAGAGGAATGACTCATTTAATTTGACAAGGGGAAAGAGCAAGTGTTGAACTTAAAACTAACAACTAACCAACTAATCCGAGGCGTGATTTATCACGATACACACTATGGAGCTTAGTAACAATCATCCTGTAAAACTAATAAATACGACGCCGAAAAAGAGCAATGACCCACATTCTATAATAAAACAAGTAGAAGAATATGGTTTAAAGAAAGTACAAAAATCTTTTGCAAAGTCATTTGCATCAGCTATTTTTGCGGGTGCATTTATTGCTATTGCCTTTGTTTTTTACATCACAGTCACAACAGGGGCGGGTAATGCTCCATGGGGAGTAATACGATTCGCTGGTGGCGTAGCATTCAGCTTAGGTTTAATTCTCGTCGTTGTCTGTGGCGGAGAACTATTCACCAGTACTGTATTAAGCACTGTTGCATGGGCTCAAGGTCGGTTTACTACCAGTCAATTACTAAAATGCTGGACCCGAGTGTACTTAGGTAACTTAGTCGGTGCTGCTGCAATGCTGGCGCTTGTTATTACGGCGCAAATGCACTTACTTGATGGTGGAGAGTGGGGAATAAACGCATTAAAAGTGGCTCAACATAAACTTGAACATACCTGGGCGCAAGCCTTTGCACTCGGCATTTTATGTAACTTGTTAGTGTGTTTAGGAACATGGATGACTTTTAGCTGTAAAGACACTCTCACAAAATCAATTCTTTTAATCTTACCCGTCGCGATGTTTGTCAGTAGTGGCTTTGAGCATAGTATTGCAAATATGTTTATGGTACCTCTTGGCTTAACCATTAAAGCGATCAGCGATCCCGCTTTCTATATTAGTCATGGTTATCTACCTTCTGATTTTACTCATCTGACTTTCTCAAATTTTATCTTCAATAACCTTATTCCAGTCACGCTGGGCAATATTGTTGGGGGAGGATTATTTGTTGGTATCGGATATTGGTTAATTGAAGGCGATAAAACAGCAAGTAATGAACAACACAATACACTCATAAATACACAAGAGAACAACAAACAATTAACTACTTTAGGAGATACATTCATTATGAAAAACGCATTAAATAAACTAGCCGTAAAAGATGTTATGAACACAACCCCACTGGTACTAACAAAAGATCAAGACATCTACCAAGCGCTTGCCTTACTGACGAACCATGACGTGAATGCGGCCCCTATCGTTAACCAAACTCAACAATTAATTGGCTTTGTGTCACAACAAGACATTTTACGATTATTATGGTCTGAAGAATATTCAGCAGAATTAAACTATCAGGTGCACCATGCCATGCAAACAGAGATTATTACGGTCGATGAAGCGCAGCCTATCACTGCATTGCTTGAATTTATGGTTGTAGATAAAGACAAGCTGTTTCCGGTAAGCGATAGTGGCATATTAACTAGCCGCAACTACCAAAGCTATGATGAACGTCTAAAGGCCGCATCAGCGAACCGCCCCTCGATTTATCCCGTGCTTAAAGATGGGAAACTTTGCGGAATAGTCACTCGCAAACAGCTAGCAGATTTAATCATCAAAGCATACACGCCGAAGGATCAAACAGAAACCCAGGCAGCATAATTATTTACAGGCTCATAAATTTATTAGAAAACAGAAGGTAAGGCAAGTAACCACTTGCCTTACCTACTTGGCAATCGTTATATTATTTTCGCACAAGATTGTGCTTACTGATTCTAAAATATCGATGTTTTTTAATTCAAGGCAACGCCAAAACACAGGCAAGTAACTGCACTGTATTAATGGGCTTATCCCGAGCTGACGTTATTTAGATTGGGCTTCACTAAAATGACGTAAATTTTTGAGTACCACTCTTTCCTGCCTTTCATTATAGGCAACCAGTCGACTCGCTTCTGCTAAAATACAATCTCGAAGCGGATTCTCGCCCGTATCTTTGCACCAAGCAAATGATAAACAACGTTTCATATCCAATTGCGGTGTCGGCAATATCTGCAACAGACCACTTTCAACCTCTTTAGCCACATCTAGATAAGGCAAACAACCAAGGTAGAAGCCATTTTGCACCATCGCTTTTAAGACAGGTACGCTATCATAGACTTTCCAAACATCAATATTATCAATCACCCCATGAACGGCACCATCAAAGATCCGACGAGTCCCCGACCCCACTTCTCTTAATACCCACTTTGCCTGCTTTAATTGTGAAAGGCTTACCTCACCAGCTTTTGCGAAGGGATGGTGGGGGTTTGTGAAGACCACAAGATGATCATCCAGTAATTTTTTTTGATGGATGCGACTATCATCATTACGCCCTTCAATAATGCCTAAGTCACACTCATGATTTAACAAACGCTGAATGACGTTATCGGTGTTTTGAACCATAAACTCAATGCGCAACTCAGGGAAGTCAGAATCAATTTTACTGATAAGACCTGGCACTATATGTTCAGCGGCTGTTTGGCTCGAACAAAGCGTTAAATTACCACTAATTATTTGCTGATCATGTAATCCCATTTGAATTTGCTGCGCATCTTGCAATAAACGCTTAGCTTTAGGTCTTAACCAACGTCCCCAGTGACTTAAAGTCAGTCTATTACCTTGGCGGATAAATAAAGGTCTATCGAGTACATTTTCAAATTGAGAAAGAGACATACTAACTGCTGATTGTGTCATTGATAACTTTCGGGCCGCAGCACTAACACTTTCCTGGCTCGCTACGGCATCAAAAACAGCGACTTGTTTAAGCGAATATTTCATCAAATTTGTTCCTAAATAACACATTATCTATAGTATCAGTTTTTTTGATACTGGCATTTATCGATATTACCTGTAATTATGAAAAGAGACAAAAAGAGTTCCAGACGACATTGATTTGAATCAAAACCATTGCAAGTAAAGACAGCATAGGCATTCCATCTTAAGCGCGGCATATTTCTTTCTTTTTTTGTTTCGATGACTTGTATAATAATTACTGATTATAATTGTTTTTAGTGAACTTATTTACTAAAAAACAGCCATAAAACAGCCTCTTTAAAAATTTAAGGGCCTTAATTTAGAAAATAAATAACGAAAAAAATCAGTTTTTTGTACAAAAAATGGCTAAAAAAAGAAAAAAAAGGCGGTATCTGTAATAAAATTACAGCTTTTCTTCGCAGATTGATTTAAATCAATTTTTTTGCGTAGTCCCTTTGTTAGAATCGATTGTATTCAATTAATAGGATAGAACCTTAGATGCAGGCTGAAAATAAAATTGATGAATTACTTCCTCATCAAATTACTGAGAAAGCGGACAATATTGCCTTCAGTAAGGCAACCAAAGCCTTCCTTTCTTCTTTTTATCTGGCCATTACTGCCGGCATGTTTATCAGCCTAGCCTTTGTCTTTTACGTCACTGTCACAACTGGAAGTCAAGATCTTGCATGGGGTGTTAAAAACTTCATCGGTGGAATTGCATTCAGCCTAGGGCTTTTATTAGTAGTTGTTGTTGGCGGCGAGCTATTTACCAGCAATACCCTTACCCTAATTGCGAAGGCCAGCCAACGCATCACCACTATGCAGATGCTAAAGAACTGGTCAGTTGTCTATTTTGGTAACTTTGTTGGAGCTATCTTTTTGGTTTTATTAATGTTTCTGGCGGGTATGTATAAAGCCGATCATGGTCAGTGGGGGTTAACCGCATTAATGGTTGCACAACATAAACTCCATCATACATTTACAGAAGCGGTTGCACTTGGTATTTTATGTAATATCATGGTCTGCCTTGCAATTTGGATGGCTTTTGGGGCGCGTACAATAACAGATAAAATGTTTGCTGTTTTATTACCTGTTGCAATGTTTGTCGCTTCAGGTTTTGAACACTGCATTGCCAATATGTTCATGGTGCCTACTGGCATTTTAATCCAGCATTTTGCCACTGCAGAATTTTGGAGTTCGATAGGCCAGGATGCCAGCACGTTTAAAGATCTATCTATTTATAATTTTATTTTCCATAATTTAATTCCGGTAACCATCGGTAATATTATTGGTGGTGGCGTAATAGTTGGTTTAATGCACTGGATGATCTATTTACGTCCATTGCAGAAAAGCAAAAAAGAACTATAAAATATACTCTATTTTTCAATTCATATTAACTACAAGGTAAATCGTTATGACTACACTTAACGAACAATTTACAGCAGCATGGAGCGGTTTTGCTGGTGATACTTGGAAAACTGAAGTCAACGTTCGTGACTTCATCCAAAAAAACTACACCCCTTTTGAAGGCGATGAAAGTTTCCTAGCAGATGCAACTAAAGCAACTGATACGCTTTGGGCAAAAGTAATGGAAGGGATCAAACTTGAAAACAGCACACATGCTCCTGTAGATTTTGATACTGATGTTGTTTCAACAATTACGGCTCATGACGCGGGTTATATCAACCAAGAGTTAGAAACAATTGTTGGTCTACAAACTGAAGCGCCACTGAAACGTGCGATTATCCCTAACGGTGGTATTCGTATGATTGAAGGTTCTTGTAAAGTTTATGGTAAAGAATTAGATCCTACGATCAAAAAAACCTACTCTGAATTCCGTAAAACACATAACCAAGGTGTTTTCGATGTTTACACTGGTGACATTCTTAAATGTCGTAAATCAGGTATCTTAACAGGCTTGCCAGATGCTTACGGCCGTGGTCGTATTATCGGTGATTACCGCCGCATTGCGCTTTACGGTATTGATTTCCTAATGGCAGATAAATCTAAGCAACATAAAAGCTTAGAAGTTGATCTACTTGCTGGTACAACACTTGAAGATACGCTAAAACTACGTGAAGAGATCTTCGAGCAATATCGATCACTTGCGCAAATGAAAGAAATGGCTGCTAAATACGGCTGTGATATCTCTCATCCAGCAACCAATGCAAAAGAAGCGATACAGTGGACTTACTTTGGTTACCTAGCGGCAATTAAATCACAAAATGGCGCGGCAATGTCATTCGGCCGTACTATGAGCTTCCTTGATATCTTTATCGAAAAAGATATTCAAGCAGGTAAATTGACTGAGACTGATGCACAAGAGCTGATCGATCACCTCGTGATGAAGTTACGTATGGTCCGTTTCCTACGTACTCCTGAATATGATGATCTATTCTCAGGCGACCCTATCTGGGCAACAGAGTCTATCGGTGGCATGGGAGTTGATGGTCGTACGCTAGTCACTAAAAGTAGCTTCCGTATCTTGCACACTCAATACACTATGGGCCCTTCTCCAGAGCCAAACATTACTGTTTTATGGTCTGAAGCATTACCAATCAACTTCAAAAAATACTGTGCAAAAGTATCTATCGACACCTCATCTATCCAGTATGAAAATGATGATCTGATGCGTACCGATTTTGATAATGATGACTACGCTATCGCTTGTTGTGTATCACCGATGATTATTGGTAAACAGATGCAGTTCTTTGGTGCACGCGCCAATCTTGCAAAAACGTTGTTATACGCCATTAACGGCGGCGTAGATGAAAAATCAAAAGCTCAAATCGGTCCTAAAAAGTTGCCTGCAATTACGTCTGCGGTATTAGATTATGATGAAGTATTCTCTAATCTTGATCACTTTATGGATTGGTTAGCTGAAACATACGTCACAGCGCTTAACTGTATCCATTACATGCATGATAAATACAGCTACGAAGCATCACTAATGGCGCTTCACGATCGTGATGTTGAACGTACTATGGCTTGTGGTATCGCGGGTCTTTCAATTGCAGCGGATTCACTAGCAGCAATCAAGTACGCAACAGTTAAACCTGTTCGTGATGAAGATGGTATTGCAACTGATTTTGAAATTGAAGGCGATTACCCTAAATTTGGTAATAACGATCCACGTGTTGATGATATCGCATGTGATCTTGTTGAACGCTTTATGAAGAAAATTCAATCTCACAAAATGTACCGTAATGCGCGTGCTACACAGTCGATTCTTACTATTACATCAAATGTTGTATACGGTAAGAAAACAGGTAACACACCTGATGGTCGTCGTGCTGGGATGCCATTTGCACCGGGCGCTAACCCAATGCACGGACGTGATGAGAAAGGTGCGGTTGCATCATTAACATCGGTTTCTAAACTGCCGTTTGCCTACGCACAAGATGGTATCTCATATACTTTCTCTATCGTGCCGAATGCACTAGGTAAAACTGACGATTCACAAAAAACTAACTTAGCGGGTCTAATGGACGGTTACTTTAAGCACACGCCTGAAATTGAAGGTGGTCAACACTTAAACGTAAACGTAATGAACCGTGAAATGTTGTTAGATGCAATGCAGAATCCTGAGAAATACCCACAGTTAACTATCCGTGTTTCTGGTTATGCAGTACGTTTTAACTCGCTAACTCAAGAACAGAAAAACGATGTGATCTCACGTACCTTTACAGCTAACATGTAAAAATAAGAGATAAACAGGTTAACTTTTTTATTAGCCTGTTATAATCAAAAAAGGCTTCATTTTCCGCAATGAAGCCTTTCTTTTTATCTAGCATAAAGTGATTACCTGATCGCTCTTTTGACCAAAAAAGCGATCAAGTACTTAGTTTAAAGGGGTTTTTAATGTCATTAACTGGACGAGTTCATTCTGTTGAAACCTGTGGTACCGTCGATGGGCCAGGTATTCGTTTCATTATTTTTTTACAAGGCTGCTTAATGCGTTGTAAATATTGCCATAACCGAGATACTTGGGATACTGAAGCGGGCAAAATGATGACTGTTGATGAATTGATGGCGGAACTTGTACAATACCGCCATTATATGGAGGCATCGGGTGGTGGTATTACTGTTTCTGGTGGAGAAGCGATGCTACAACCTGAATTTGTGAAAGCTATTTTCACTGCATGCAAAATGGAAGGGATCCATACCTGTCTTGATACTAATGGGTTTGTACGCCGTATAGATGAAACCGTAAAAGGCGTTTTAGATGTCAGTGATCTGGTTTTATTAGATATCAAACAGATGGATAATGAAAAACATATCGATCTCACTCATGTCAGTAATAAATATACCCTAGAATTTGCAGCCTATTTAGCACAGCGAAATCAACCTGTTTACTTGCGTTATGTTGTTTTACCGAGTTATACGGATGCTGAGAAAGACGTCCATGCATTAGGTAAATTTATTGCCCCAATGAAAAACATCGAAAAAGTTGAGCTGCTTCCCTACCATGAGCTGGGTAAGCATAAATGGACCGCAATGGGAGAAATTTATCCACTTGAAGGCATCAGCACGCCGCCACGAGCAACGATGGAGATGGTTAAAAACATTCTTTTGCAATACCACAATAACGTGATTTATTGATTGATAAAAGACAGGTGAAAAATAACCTGTCTTGATAGGCCCATTATGACCCCTTTTATCTGCCCGCTTTGCCAAACAGATTTCCAGAAAAACAATAACACCCAAGTTTGCGCCAATAATCACCATTTTGACATTGCCAAAGAGGGTTACTTAAACCTATTGCCCGTTAATGCTAAAAATTCAAAAAATCCTGGCGATAATAAAGAGATGATGACCGCCAGACGCGCATTTTTAAACAGTGGCGGTTATTTTCAATTAGCAAAAAAAGTCAGTGAATTAGTGTCGAGCTACTTGGCGAGTAAAGAGCAAGCTGAAATTCTTGATTTAGGTTGCGGTGAAGGTTATTACACCGCACTATTAGCCGAACAGTTACCCACACAGTTTGTTGTTAACGGCTTAGATATCTCTAAAGTAGCCATCCGTTATGCCGCTAAACGCTACAAAAACATCAACTTTTGTGTCGCTAGCGCTTATGATGTTCCCTTGCCAGATAACAGTATAGATGCATTGATTCGTATCTATGCGCCGTCGCTAGATAACGAACTGGCGAGATTGATCAAAGCATCGGGTTATCTGATAACGGTGACCCCTGCCCCGCGTCATCTATTCCAACTAAGAGAAAATATTTACCAACAAGTCAATGAGCATGCGCAGAAAAATTTAGCACCAGCTGGGTTTGATAAAATAGAGCAGATTAATCTTAATTACTTGCTCACAATTGACGATGCCGCTAGTGTAGAAAACCTGGTCAAAATGACCCCTTTATATTGGAAATACAGTGAGCAAAAGATGCAGTCCTTATTGGCACAAAGGCAATGGAATATTGAATGTGATTTTAATATAGAGATTTACCAAAGGCAGGAAAACTAAAAAGCTGACGGGTGACAGCTAATAACAGCAAACCGTCAGCAGACAACGAGTAACTAACAGATACACTATATCAATTCATGATTCTGTAAAAATTTATCCCCTCCTAATCTAAATGCTTTTTTAAGTAATAATGCCAGATCAAAATAAGAGGGTTGATGCAACATAACTGTTTGCCCAGCTTGCTCACCACTGAGCTTTTTTGCAATGGCCATATACCAAGGCAATAATTGCGAAGGTAATAACTTCTGTGATCGTTTCCCCAACCAATACAAGCCCTGTATCGGCAAACCAAGTAAAAAAAGAATAAACGTTGCCGTTACCGACCAGTTAAATAGCGTTGGTAGCACAATAT
Source organism: Psychromonas antarctica (assembly GCF_022267535.1). GTDB lineage: Bacteria > Pseudomonadota > Gammaproteobacteria > Enterobacterales > Psychromonadaceae > Psychromonas > Psychromonas antarctica. The sequence goes on along the minus strand of NZ_JAHNZV010000034.1, from coordinate 209 downwards.
TTAACACAATGGCGAGTACAACAAAGATAGGTGTCGTTTTTATTGACAGGCGAGTATAAACAGCCACTTTGCTATCGGCAAATAAACAGTTTAATACATTCTGTTGGGGCCAGTTCTGTAAATACTTGTCACCTTGCTTAAGAACATCAAAAAATGAATTCAGAATAACCTCACTTTAGCGAATCTGTTTTTAGAAAATAGTCTATAAA
>NZ_JAHNZV010000033.1 GCF_022267535.1 Psychromonas antarctica | reverse complement strand
GTTCAATTTTTTTTACATTTATTAAAAATAATTTGAAGAAAAGAGAAATTTAGCGCGAAAAGTATTTTTTGATATCTCTCGCAGCCCTTGTATAGCTTGAAAATTATTTTCACCGAGAATTGCTGTACACCCTTAAGGATTCTGCACTAAATTATTTTTTTGAACAAATGCAACAAAATGATTCAGCCCTAATTTCATTTACCCTCAGATGGCTGCTAGTCACTCAACCTTTAGTCCAACCTATCGGCTCATCTATCAATAACACATTAAAGATAGCCCAAGGATTTAATGCCATTAGTGGGCCTTTAGATCGCTTTGATTTAAAGGTCATGCGAGAACGTCCCATTACTAGGCAACCACACCCCGTTAATAAATTATTACCTTTAAACATTACCACCAATATAAAAGGTGCAAGAATTGCAATAATGAATATTAAGCCTAAATATCAAGCCGGAATGAAACTGCCTCCGGGAAGCTACAAGGTCAGAGTTTCAGCACCAGGGTACACATCGGTCAATAAGTTTATTTATTTAAAGCCAGATCACACCAACTTCAATATCAAACTTTAATCGCTAATTTTGCTGTGTTTGTCGGCGCAATCGCAGGTTATAAAAAACGCAGCAAAAGCGTATTAACTAAATAGGAATTTTTAAGTGAGTAAATTAGAGCAATTCCAAGCATTTATCCGCCATAATGGCAGAAAGCTTACGGGCATAAATGTGCCAGTAGTACTGAGTCATCAGGATGCCAAACAACCTCAAGTCAATTTTACTTTTGGTTGGAAAATTGAAATCGGTATATCAAAACATGATCATGGCCATTGCTGCCCGAACGGTATTGACGCCGGTCGTTCAGCCGATGCCAGAGCTGCCGCTCATAACAAAGCACAAGCTTACGTGAGCGGTCGCCAATCACTTTTTAATGACCGTTTTAAAGCCTTATTATCAAGTGATGTGTCTAGCAATTTTACGCTTAAAGATAAACACTTAAATTCAGCGCCAGAATGCTATGTCGGCACAGATCCTTGCCATCATTGTCATGGATCAGGCACAAACTCCTGTTATAGCTGTGGAGGGCAAGGCAAACAAGGCTGTAGTGCTTGTCATAGCAGCGGCCGTGTTAGCACGCAAAAATTCGATAACTATAGTAATCGTACAATTTACTCCACAGAATCTTGTTCGTCATGTTGGGGCAGCGGTAAAAAAACATGTTCAAATTGTGGTGGCCGCGGCACTGTCACTTGCGGGACTTGTTATGGAGTAGGCTGCTTATATTGTAGCTATAGCATTGATGGTGATGCCAAAAGACGTACAACTTGGGCTTTTGAGAGTGCTGATTATCATGACTGGAGTGAATCCTTTATTAAAAAAATAGGGCTTAATATTATTCACTCTTTAACTGACGTTACCGAGGTAGATGCCCAAGGTAGCCTAGATGGCTGTACTTTTATCTATGCGTTAAATGGACAATTACCTACCTTACAATTTACCGCTACTATTGCATCTGCGGATACCCGTATGTGTTTTGCTGGCAAACAAAATTTAACCCATGATGCGGGTGGTGTTTATGATCCTGCAGTATGGAGTATTGCGAAAAACTTAGCTTCCGGCAGTCAAAATGAAGATAAAGAAACACTGGCAGTTCCTGCGATTAAAAGCATCATTGAAGCCAACGAAAGTAATACTAAAATTGACTTGCTCGAAGAAAATTGGGTATCAACTGATATCAAAGACGCCGTTTTATCTAACTATCAAGAACTGCTCAGCCAATTAAGAAAACAAAGTGTTAAAGGCCTCTTGCCACAAATGCTGAAAGGTGTAATAAAGTATGGTTACTGCATCTTAACCCTCGCAATTATGATTGCGCTATTGCTACCGAATTTTGCTGCTGACACTGAATCTAGAGTCGGATTACATGATTATCCACGTGTGATCGAACATTTCCTTTTCGGTTGGTATGGGCTGTTTGGCTTACCGCATTTCGCTAACTATCTATTCGCAGTAGCATTTTACTGGATCACGTTCAAACTAGTGAAAAAGTTTTACTGGAAGCGCATCAGTACCTTTAAAGTCGCCTCACTAAGTTTTGTTCTCGTACTAGCGATTCCTCATTTCGTACTGAGTCTTTACTTTAATACTCAAATTGCATTGCAAAGCTCGGCAAAGATAGGACCGATGCTAATAGGAGGCTCTTTATTTGTCTGTCTCTATCTACTCGTGTGGGGATTCAAATTACCGAGAAAATGGTATTTAAAACCGCTGACTCTAATTCTCTCTGCAGCGGCGTACCTTACGATCCAGATAGGACTCTTTAAACTGAATAATACATTTGAGTTTATCCCGACTACCGATAAAGGCTATGTAAACGATATGGCAACGATACTGCAACCGGCCTTTGAATACGTTCACGTTAATCTTATGGAAATCATCGTATTAACACTATTATTCACTTACTTTAAAACTCGCAGGCAATTTTGCCTTAAAGCAAAAACAGCCGTTGCTGATTATGATAGCCCTGTATTATTAAAATCTATGGATATGGTCAAGTAATTACGCTATAAAATCAATGAAGCACCACTTCAGGCCGCCAAATTTGAGGTTGGTTTGGGCTTAGACAAACTTCTAAAATGAGGTTTATAGAAGCTTAATAAAATGGCGATACGTAAGATCCCCTAGGCACCTTATCTGAACTCAGTGCGGAGACCAGAATAAGGTCCCGCATAAGGACTTATCGAACGATTGACTGCGTTAATATCGGTAGGTGCAAATGCAAGCATTTAACACCTCGAATATTGGTTCCCTTATCTCATGCTGCAATGCAATACTGGTTTTCGAGCTGAGTGGATTGCGTCACCTTCAACTACCAAACTGATTCTCAACATCGGTTTACAGATCGAGATGCTGGCTTACACTAATGCTGCTACTCATCGCTGATTAACATACCAAAAGGCAGGAATAAGAAATAAGTAGCACTACGTTTTTTATTTTTTTTGTTATTACAGACCGCCCATTCAGCTCCCGTTCAGCTAATAACCGTTACATTAGCATTATCAGGCATACACCTGTTATCGGTAGAATAGACTGGAGAATATAATGAGCATTATTTCAACATTGAGAATAAAACAAAAAACGTTAATTATCGCTACTTCATTGTTATTATGTTTAGCGTTAACACCAACAACCTCAATCGCAGCGAATGCTGAAAAAGGAGGTTACAGAAATAACGATACGCATAATACGTACAAACAGCAGGGAAGTAGGCATGCTAAAAAGAATATAAGACATCAAAATAATGGCCAACATAATAAACACAGAAATAAATATAATGGTCATCATAATAAACATGCATATGTTGATTGTCGACATCATAGATATGAGCATAATAAACACAGAAGCCACTATCACAGAAAAGCGCATCATATGCTAAACAATCATTATCATCCTGATCGTTTCGCTGTGCAGATAGGTGATCACACAGGCCGCTTCAGTATTTTTGTGCGTGATTAAATCAATTAACACTTATGATCACAAATATTCAAGCAGTAGAGCAGAATACTACCTCCTATCGGCTACGGACTAACATTGGTAACAGCGTTGCGTTTAGCCTCTGCTAGCACACACCATTTAAACTGTGCTAAATTCGTTCAGTGCCGACAATGCTTGATCTACTTTGCTTGATTGTACAAACAGGTGATCATGATAATACGCGGCAACCACATTAGCGCTTATTCCATGGGTTGCCAACTTGGTAGCCACCGCGGCAGTTAACCCCACTGCATCTAAGCTGGAATGGACGGTCAAAGTGATCTGTTTGAATATACTCGTGAAGGCTAAATTAGCTTTTTCAGCTTCTTGCAGCGAAATAACCAAAGTGATCCCTTCGGCCTCTCTAAAAAAAGCTAAAGGTTGTAAATCTTCATAATCATAATGATCCTTTACCGTACAAAACACATACTCACCCTGTTGAATTTCAGGTGTCATAGATTTCAATAACTCATCTAAGTCAACGATTCCAGCCATAACTTGTATTCTCCATCTTATGGATAACTTAACATTTTTTAATGGCTATCGTTATTTTACAAGAGTAAAAGTAACAGTGAAAGTCAGTATAACTGTACATCCATGTTGCCATGGTTAAAATTATCGCTCAAATTGAATAACGTAAAAAATTTATGCCGTCATTTAGAGTAATGTCCCCCTATTTTAATAGCTAACTTGAACTGGCTTGTTAGAATATGACAATATTTTTTTATAAAAGAACAAAATGGCTAATTTTAATACTCATATTTATGTCGTAGCAGCCAGCAGCGGCCTCGCCTCTGCAGCACTCTTAACCGCCAACCATATTGATCTTAACAGCGCATTATGGTTATGGTTTTTAGGCAGTTTAGGTGGATTACTGCCCGATATTGACTCTGATAATTCAACCTCATTAGACAGTATTTTCACTCTGTTGACCTTATCGGTCATCTTAAGCACTATTTACTATCTCACCAAGGCATTCGCTGGCACCCTGAAATTCTCAGAACTAATTATTGCCCCACTGCTTATTTACGCTCTGCTGCGCTATCTTATTCGCCCGCTATTTGAAAAATTGACTATACATCGCGGTAGTTGCCATTCACTGTTTTTTTTACTGCTGGTCGCTTTACTGACCACGCAGATTATATGGCGCTATAGCCCAAACCACTCCTCTATTGTTGCTTGGCTTTCCGGCGGTTTTTTGTTTATGGGCGGGGTTATCCACCTGCTTCTAGATGAGATATGCAGTGTTGATTTAGGCAATAGCAGAATCAAACGTTCTTTTGGCAGTGCCATGAAACTGGCTGATTTCAGTCAAAAATATGCAACACTACTGATATTTGCGAGCATTGTGGCCTTAGCCTGGCTCGCGCCTCCCACACAAGCGACCTTAGAAATACTCACTAATTGGTCAAGATTTAAGCTTTAGATCATATCAAAGTATTTAATGAAGTGATCAAGTATAACGCAGTTAACGTCTATTTTAACAAGCAAGACCGGTCGTCGTAACTCACCGCTGCGGAGATTTAAGTTGTTCTGTATCACGTACACAACAAATTTTTATTAAGAATCTATCTGCAGCACTTGTTAACTGTACGATATTTAAGGGTGAGTTCGGTTGGAAATGACTCAAATACACTAATCTTTATTAGCGGTTTAATACAATAAGGAAAAAACATGAAAAGTTACATTACGGGATTTAATCCTGATTATTGTGAAGATGCGCCAACGCTGAATCAAATCAGTGAGCTGAGCGGTGATGCGATTTTAGAATTTGGAGCTCCATGGTGTGGTTATTGTCAGGCTGCAATACCAGCGGTGCAGGAGGCGCTTAATGCGCATAGTGAACTAGCGCATATCAAAGTCTATGATGGTAAAGGTAAAAAACTCGGCCGCGCCTTTCAGGTTAAGCTTTGGCCTACTTTTATTTTGTTTCATGATGGTCAGGAAGTGGCTCGTCTAGTGCGACCGCTCCATGTCGATCAGCTACATCGGCTACTGGCCAACATTAATTAACCTTATTTCTATTGGTAATGTACTGCCATCCCAACTATGACCGCATAATTTGTTAATAATAGCTACGCGGTTTAAACGCAGTCTGAGATTTCATTAACTCCAATTCAGACTTCATACGCTCATATTCAGCCTGCTCTGTGGTCGTCTTTTCTTGTGGTTGTAGATCTGACTCGATAACAGAGTTGGATTCTTGTTTCTGCTTTTTCTGTTCAACCATCTCAGAGATTTTTTGGGTTACTTTTTCTGCTCGTTGCGAATATGAATTAGCGGATAAATTTAGCACCTTCTTTATCTTATTAACAGATTCAGTGATTTTTCCAGTTACTTTTTCTGTTCGCGGCGAAGCTGAATCTAACACCTGATTTTTCCGCTTAATCGATTCTTTGATTTTGCCAGTTACTTTTTCTGCTCGCTGCGGATCTAAATTGTCTGCTACATCTAATGCCAATGGTTTCTGCTGAACAGGTTTATTGATTGTTTCGCTTACTTTGTCTGCTCGCTGCGACGCTGAATTGTCTGCCACATCTAACGCCAACGGTTTCTGCTGAACAGGTTTATTGATTGTTTCGCTTACTTTGTCTGCTAGCTGCGACGCTGGATTGTCTGCCACATCTAACGCCAACGGTTTCTGCTGAATAGGTTTATTGACTGTTTCGCTTGCTTTTTCTGCTAGCTGTTGCCCTGAATTGTCGGCTACATCTAACACCGGCTTTTGCGGTTCAAAATGTCGACTCACTTGATTGCAACCCGATCTCTGAGAGAGGCTTAAGGCACGATCGGCTGTTGTGATTAAGTCCTTCCTTGATATGGGATAAACACTAGAGAAACCAATACTCAAAGTGACGATATCACTAACGCTCGAGTGCTTATGCTCTGTCTTTGATTTTTCAACGGATTGATGTAATGCTTCGGCTATGGCGCGTGTCTTTGCTAGATCTCCGCCTTTAATTAAAATTGAAAATTTATCTCCTTTACTGCGAGCCAAAAAACATCCAAATTTTTCGCATTGATTTTTGAGCGCTAAAGCGATCACTAATAACATAAAGGCAGCGGCTTGATGGCCATAATTTTTGTTATAGGCATCAAAAAAATCAATTTCACATATCAATACCGATAATAGTTGCTTATCTTCACTCGCTTCTTCCCAAAATTGTGCATATTTAAGATCAAATTCATGACTATCAGCAATATTCATTTGAGACATTACCAGCCCAAAGGCCGATAATTCAGAACTAATTTTAACCTCATTTTGATGAAATTCTTTTATATCAACGATACTCTTATCCTGATTCGCCAACTCTAAATCGGCGCATTCACTGCGGGTCTGTTGTTTAGCTGGATCAAATTTTTCCATAAGTATTTCTGCATCCCGTTTTTATTCATCAGCCCCGGTTCGGAACTAAGAGAGCTTTTTTATTGATGACAATTGTTAATCCAATATAAATTTACTGAAGGATTACACATGGTGGTTTCATTAATTCAAATTAGTATATTTATTAAACTTCATAAAAACGTGAACTATAGCTAAATAATGACACTCACCACCCGCTTACCCACTTCTATAAACAAAATCTGTTGTTTATTTCCATGTAACTCCTAGATATAACATCCGCAACTTGATACAGGCCATCACCAATGCATGACAAAGTAATGATTAAGCACTCGGCCCCTATACCCAAAGCACCTCAAGAGCTAGATTCAGCCCTGCGCTCGGATGCTAGAAGAAGGCATAATATGAAGCACTCTCGAGAGATTAACTGCAATCTTAGTTGTTTAACGACGAGATCATCAACCTTCTGCCTAGAATTTCATCATTTATCGTCATGCTGGTTCCTGCATCTTGAGATAGCTGGGTATATAGCGCATAAGCTCAGGAATACGGGCTGCTCTTTACTTTAAATTAAGCCTTTTTGCTAAACGGTGCAGATTACCCGTATCAAGTTTAAGGTCTCTCGCTGTTGATGCCCAGCTACGGTTATTGTCTTGATAAACTTGTTTGATCAGCTCCGCCTGAAAATCATCGGTTGCCTCACGTAATCCTTCTTTTATTCTCTTTTTATATTCCGGTAATTTATCTCCTGTGCCCGTTTCGCTCAAAGATAAAAGATGCTCACCATCAAGCTGGAAATGACTGGCTTTTAAAAGCAAATAAGAATCTGTTGTTTGTGATTTTGCTATTACCGCTGCACGGTTAATTGCATGCTCTAATTCACGTACATTACCTGGCCATGAATACTGTTGAAGTAGAAGCGTCGCTGCAGGATCAATACTCAAATTTGCACATCCCAGTTTATTGCGGCAGCGCTCGGCAAAAAATCCAGACAACAAGACCACATCGTTTCCACGATCTCTTAAAGGCGGTACATGCACAGGAAAAACATTCAATCGATGATAGAGATCCGCGCGAAAACGCCCTGCTTTCACTTCTTCGTGTAACGCGCGGTTGGTTGCTGCAACGATCCGGGTATTCACTTTTAAAGGATGCTCATCACCGACTCTTTGTATATCTCCATATTGCAAAGCACGTAGCAGTTTAGCCTGTAAGGAAAGTGGTAGTTCACCAATTTCATCCAAAAACAAGGTGCTGTTATTAGCCAATTCAAACTTACCTTTACGATCACTGATGGCGCCTGTAAAAGCGCCTTTTACATGTCCGAACAGCTCACTTTCTGCAACTGACTCCGGCAAGGCGGCACAATTTAAATAGATCAAGGCATGCTCACGGCGCCCAGATTGTGCATGCAACGATGAGGCAACTAGCTCTTTACCCACACCTGTTTCACCCGTCACCAAGACCGACAATTCAGTATCGGCAACCGCTTTAATCTGTGCTTGTAGATCTAAGATCCCTTGCGATTGACCTATCATCTCAGCCGATTGCTGTACAAACGCATCATGTGCATCAATATTGCTAAATATACCTGTCTGACTTTCAAGTTTTTCCATTAATAAAGAGGTATGCAAACTCGCCGCCGCAAGTGCACTAATAATACGCAGATCCTGATTACTAAAACGATCAAATTGCTGCGGTTCAAAAGCATCGATAGTCAATGCGCCAATCAAATGATCGTTGGCAAACAATGGTAAACCAATACAGGAATGCACATTTAATTCATCTTCATGATTAGGGATCAGGCCATCATAGGGATCGGGTAATTTGCTATCCGCCGGGAAACGTACAATATCCCCGGCTCGCGCAATCGCCTCCAATCTAGGATGTTCTTGTATATTAAAACGTCGTCCTAATACCTCATCATAAAGACCGTTAATCGCAAGTGGTGAAAACTGCTGATGCTGAAAACTCAATAATGCTGATGCATCACAATTAAACAGTTTACGGATCACTAAAAGTAGACGATCAAATCGGTCCTGACCGGAGACACTGGTAGTCAGATCAATGGCTAATTGCGTTAGTGCTAAATGTTTATTTTCCATATTAAAATCCACTTCTAAGCTATATTTTATAGTGTCATTATGACATCTTCATAGTCATAATGACACTATAAAATAACTGTCATTATGACATTTTAATAAATCAAAAATAATTAAACTATTTAAAATCAGCTAGTTAAATATTTGGCATGAAGTCTGCTATAAACTAAATAAGATAAAAATTTAATTTTGATTATTTATAAATAAGGTAGATACAAATATGGCGACTCATATCAAAAGTAATATCCACTGGGTTGGACAACGCGACTGGGAAGTAGAAAATTTTCATGGTATGGAATTTAAATTAACCAAAGGAACTAGCTACAACAGTTACCTGATCCGAGAAGAAAAGAATGTATTAATCGATACCGTTGATCATCGTTTTAGTCTGCAATTTGTACAGAATCTTGAAATGGAAATTGATCTTAACACAATTGATTATATTGTAATTAATCATGCAGAAGAAGATCACTCAGGCGCATTACCTGCACTAATGGCTAAAATCCCTAACACGCCTATTTATTGTACAGAAAATGCTATTGATTCAATTACCGGTCAGCATCATCACCCAGAGTGGAATTTTAATATCGTAAAAACGGGAGATACACTCGATATTGGTAATGGCAAAAAATTGGTATTTGTAGAAACACCGATGTTACATTGGCCAGACAGCATGATGACCTACCTAACAGATGACGCGGTGCTATTTAGTAATGACGCCTTCGGTCAGCACTATTGTGATGAGCATCTGTTTAATGATGAAGTGGATCAAAACGAATTAAAAGAACAATGTTTACGTTATTATGCAAATATTTTAACGCCTTTTAGCGCGCTAGTGACCGCAAAGATTAAAGAAGTCCTTAGCTTTAATCTGCCCGTTGATATGATTGCCACTGCGCATGGTGTTATTTGGCGTGATGATCCAACTCAGATAATCCATCAATATTTGCAGTGGGCCGATAATTATCAGGAAGATAGAATTACTATTTTCTATGATTCTATGTCTAATAATACACGCATGATGGCAGATGCAATTGCGCAAGGTATTCACGATATTGATCCTGGCGTAGCCGTCAAAGTATTCAATGTTTCTCGTCAAGATAAAAATGAAATCTTATCCAATGTGTTTCGATCTAAAGGTATATTAGTCGGCTCTCCCAGTATGAATAATGTGATGATGCCTCAGATTGCTGCAATGCTAGAAGAGATAACCGGACTACGTTTTAAAGCTAAAAAAGCAGGTGCCTTTGGTAGTTACGGTTGGAATGGTGGTGCAGTTGATCGCATTAATACGCGTTTAATGGATGCCGGTTTTGAAACCGTTGTTAGTTTAAAAACAAAATGGAGACCGGATGGTAAAGCGGTCAATGAATGTCGAGAACATGGCCGAGACATTGCAAAAAAATGGGCATTACATGAGCTCAATAATATTCAATCCATCACCTCTAAGCCTGTTACTCAATGCGCTCAAACAACAGCGTCGGTAGATCCTTCTACAGCAACGGTTACAAGTAAAACTGTTCCAGCAACGGCAGCAACTAAAGACGTTCAAATAGATGATGCTCGCGATATGTTATGCACAGTTTGCAACTGGGTTTATGAGCCAGCAGTCGGCGAACCAAACCAAGACATTGAACCCGGTACACCATGGAATGAAGTCCCCGATTTCTTCCTTTGCCCTGAATGTGGCTTAGGTAAAGATGTTTTTGTTGCCATTGAACAGAGCAAAGCATCATGAAAGCGCCGATCATTATAATTGGGAGTGGATTCGGCTCATATCAGTTGATCAAGAGCATAAGACGTACAGATAAGCAGATAGCGATAACGGTATTTACCCTCGATCAAGGACACGATTATAATAAACCAGATTTGAGCCATGTATTTACTAATCAGCAAAGCAGCGCAGATTTGATCCGCTTATCCGCTGAAGCGTTTGCCCTAGAGAATAATATCACGCTGCATGCATTTACTGAGGTTGAACACATTGATAGCGAACAGCAGGTCGTTTTCGTTAAAAGCGTCGCTTATCCTTATTCTAAATTAGTATTAGCCACGGGGGCCAAAACATTTATTCCTCCAATGCTTGGCAATGCAACCGATAAAATACTTACATTAAACAGCCTTCGAGAATTTGAAAGTGCACAATTGCAGCTACAAAAAGCGCAACGCATACTAGTGATCGGGGCTGGACTTATCGGTACGGAAATAGCCATGGATCTTAACCGTAGTGGTAAAAGCGTGGTGGTTGTAGATCCTAATAAAAGTTTGATGGCAACTATCCTGCCAGATCTCGTTGCCAATGCATTACAAAAGAAGATGACCGAGGAAGGAATCATTTTTGAATTTGGCAGCACCATTAATTCCTTAAATCAAACCGATCAAGGTATTTGCGCTACACTCAGTTCAGCTAATACACACCTTGTGGATTGTGTTATTTCAGCGGCAGGATTAAAAACCAATGTCGCCCTAGCCAAAAAATCGGGATTAAAAGTAAATAAAGGTTTAGTGGTAAATCAGCAATTGCAAACTTCAGTGCAGCATATTTACGGCCTAGGTGACTGTGCAGAAATAAACGGTACAGTGATGGCCTATTTACAACCAATTATGCTCAGCGCGAATGCGTTAGCGAAAACTTTGTTAGGTCAACCGACAGACTTAAAACTGCCGGCAATGCTTATCAAAATTAAAACACCACAAATGCCTATTCAATTGGGTGGTAATACAGTAATTGGTGTTGCATCCTGGCAAGTCGACATTGATACACAAGGTTGCTCAGTGAAAGCTTACAACGAGCAAAAAGAGATGGTAGGATTTATTGTGACGGAAGGACATATGAAAAAAGCGTTCCCGTTGCTTCGAGCCTTACCTGCTAATCTTTAATATCCAACAAAGCGGGCCTTTTTTACAATTTAATTGATTAAAGGTCTGAAATTTATACTTTCAGGAGAGAATTATGACTCATCAACGCATTCCAGCAAACTGGAAAATTCAACGCTCAACCCCTTTTTTCACTAAGGATAATGTACCCGCGGCATTGCTTACACACCACAACACTGCGGAAGGTGTTTTCGGGCAGTTATGCGTAATGGAAGGTGTCGTGACCTATTTTGGTTTTGCAGATAGTGAAGCAACAGAGCCAGAGGTAAAAGTAGTGATTAATGCAGGGCAATTTGCAACCAGTCCACCTTTATACTATCACCGCGTAGAATTAAGCCCAGATGCACAGTTTAATATTAATTTCTGGTCAGATAAAGATAAAACAGATCAACCCATGTACCATAAAAAGTAATAGATAAGCTTGCCTTACTAGCATAAAAAACTTGTAGATACGAAAGAGTCTACAAGTTTTTTATTTATGTCTGTGTATTCGGCTCGTTCTACAAGTCCTTAACCCATGACTAAATTAAGCTGGTTAACATTTCATCACTATATTCAATCAGGTCAGCACCTTGTCGCACTTTAGCGACATAATCAGCATTAGCAATAAAAGGTCGACCAATAGCAATTAAGTCAAATTTATTATTAGCAATGGCGGTACTTGCTGACTGTGCACTATAACCACCAGCCGCGACAAACGTTTTGTTGTAGTTCGCACGAATATAAGTGGATACCTGCCCACCTAGATAGTCAAACTCCGTTGTATCATCAAACATTCCTTCATGCAAATAAGCTAAATCTCGTTGCTCAAGCTCTTTTATAAAATAATCAAATACTTGGCGATCTTTATCATCGCCTGACATATTAAAATAAGCGCCAGGACTTACCCTCAGCGCGGTTTTATCGTTACCAATACTAGCAATAATTGCATCAACAACAGCCAGCGGGAAACGCGCCATGTTTTCAGGCGTTACACCATATTCATCTGTGCGTCGATTACTGTCATAATGCAGGAATTGATCAATTAAATAACCGTTCGCACCGTGAATTTCTACCCCATCAAAACCCGCTTCAATGGCATTATTTGCAGCTTGTGCATAATCAATCACTAATTGTTCAATATCTTGTTGTGTCACTGCCTTCGGTACTTGATAGGTCAACTCGCGCATTCTTGGCACACTACCTTCAACAGCAACAGCCGAAGGCGCCATTACATCACTTGAATCCTTCTTATTTTTAGCAAAGAAGAAAGGATGAGCGACACGCCCCGTATGCCATAACTGTGCAAATATTTTCCCTCCATTTTGATGTACAGAATTTGTCACTAGCTTCCAACCATTAATTTGTTGTTGAGTAAACAGCCCTGGCGTATTTGGATAACCTTGCCCATCAGGGCGAATAATAACGGCTTCAGAAATAATTAAACCAGCCTCTGCCCTGCGGCCATAATATTCCGCCATAGTACTAGTTGGTACTAAGTTTTCATCAGCCATACAACGTGTTAAAGGTGCCATTAAAATACGATTTTTTAAGGTAATAGCATTATTTAACGAATAAGGTTGGAATAAATTACTTGTCATTGATCTCTTTTCCTATTTTGTTATTTCTAGAATATGAGTTCAAGATACAGCTATTTGAATGATCATTCAAGTAATGTATTGAATGTTCATTCAACATTAAGTGTTATGTACTTCAATTAAATATGGACGCAAAGTTATAAAATATGGAGTGCTGAATTGGAGCGCCAAAAAACACTGAGAATCACCATGATTGTGTTTATAGATAAATAAACGAGTACGCCTAATTTAGAAAAAGCGAGGTCACCGTCAAGACATAAAAAATTCCACTCAGACGATGAGCTTTGCGGCAAATAAACACAAACATAACCCCATTACCCTTTCAATCCAGACCCTAATACTTTTGATCTGGATTGCCAATGCAGCAGAAGAAAAGAAAAGTGCCACCAGCGAAAACCACAGCAGATGAGCAAGGGCGATAATCAATCCAAAAACAAATTGAATACTATAAGGTGTCTCTGGGGTAACAATTTGCGTAAAAATAGTTAAGAAAAATAACGTCGTTTTAGGGTTTAAAGCATTGGAAAGAAAGCCAGCTCTAAATGCACCTCGATCTGAAATGGAGATAGATTCAGAGCTCTTCTGTTGCGTATCCTGCGCCTTTTTAGCAAGCAGTAACCTAGCGCCTAAAAATAACAAGTAAATCGCGCCCGCATATTTAATGAGATTATAGAGCAACGGAGACTGATCAATCAGCACAGCGATCCCCGCTAAAGAATAAGCCACATGTAACCAAATAGCGGCAAAGATCCCCAAAGCTCCGATAACCCCAGCCCTTCTTGAGTACAATAATGAATTGCGTGTGATCATCGCAAAATCTTGCCCTGGACTGATAGCCATCATTGTCGCAATACCAATAACCAATGATATTGTCGGAAAATATGCAAAGAACATTTATAACTCCAACTGTTACCTGACAAGCCATTAATTATACCATCAAAAATAGGATAACCATGATCAACAAAAACAATGTGGCCACTATATTATCAGCGAAAGGGGCTGTGCCTTTACACCGAGGCTTGCACTTATCTAGCCGTTATAAATCAAAATGCATTTATCATCTTAAATGCTAAAAGGGTATAACAATGTAACTGGGGATTGATAAGTGATTACAATCTGTTACGCTATTCTCTGCTTTATATTTATTAACGGGTAGAGGACAATTATGTTAGTTTTTAACTGCACGAAAGCTGCTAGCGATTTTTTTACTTCTACAAAAAACAAAATCAAACGATCACCGATTGAAACGGCTCCTGATAAGACGATCTCTGAATCTATTGCCAATCCGACTTATCCTACTGATATCTTAGTTGCAGAGCAGGTTGGCCTGCCATGGCATTGGCTGGTACATTGCGTCACAATAAAGCGTAAAAAAGTATTAATTGTGATGGATTATCTTAGCCGGTTTTCACTGTGCTTAGATGCGGGTAAAAAAGGTGATGAATTTGCATTTTTAAACAGCTTTGAACGCCACTTAATCGCTAACTTTACTTACTTAGCCGAGCTTGCTGGCGCGACCAGCAAAGAGGTGCAAGCTGCAGTTGATACTTATCAAGCCAGCTATCAAACCTGTGCTTTTCATCAGCGCGGAGACAGAAGTGTGCAAGCTCATATCAATGATGTTGCATGGCACCTCGAAAGCTGCATTTGTGAAGATGGATTTGATTTAAAGCCAAGCAGTTGCCTTGGTTTTAATGAATTTACAGGTAAAATTCTACGCATCCTAAAAGGACAAAAAGATTATTTCTATCCGACTGATATTTTTGTAAAGCACTTCCTCAGTGTGTCTTTTCAAGAGAAAGTCTCTTGCCGCAACATCCAAAAAAATCAGACTATCGTTAATATCAAAGATAAGCACGCAGTAAGTGACGTGGTCACTAATAATATTTTTCAACTCGATGATTTTAGAAAATAGCAGGATGCAGTTCAATTCGAAAAATGCACTATTAATAAAGCTTTCATGGTAAATCAGCGTTATAAATTCAATTGTTTACATCGCATCAAAAAAAAATGTAAATATAACTTGGTATAAACACATAACTGAGTTATTGTAATAGCCGCTCATTTATTGAGAGTTATTAATTAAAGTATAAAGTCCAAGTTTCCCTCAGATACATCTTCCTTATCGTTGTTGTCCTTAGTGTTTCCTTAAGCTTCATTGTCAGATTAAATAATTCACTTATCAGCACGTCGCTGTTTATCGATATTTTTAATGACTTTAGATAAAGGACACAATATGTCTAATATGACAACGGGTTTAGTAAAATGATTTAATGAAGAAAAAGGTTTTTGTCTTTAAAACACTTGCTGAAGAGCAGAAAGTATTATTGGAAGTTGAGCAAGGCCCAAAGGGCTGCAAACTAAAAATATAATCACACTATAAATTGAGTGTATTTATTAAATAGATGTTGGTATCACCACATCTGATTTGATTTATCATTACGATAAATCGCGCTATCGAACTAATGCAATAAATGATATTAGTTCACACAAATAAAAAATTAAGGAAATATATGGCTCGTTCAACAGGTAGAAAACGTTTTTGGTTTCAACAAAACCGCGAAGAAGATCAACTACAAGCAACTGAAAATATTAACGAATTAAGTAACGATTAGATTTAATAACAACATCTGAAATGTAAGCTATTTGCGAGGAGCCTCTATCCTTTTGCAAATAGAAAACACCCTGCACGCTCTCAATATAACGA
The DNA here is from genome assembly GCF_022267535.1 of Psychromonas antarctica. Taxonomy (GTDB): domain Bacteria; phylum Pseudomonadota; class Gammaproteobacteria; order Enterobacterales; family Psychromonadaceae; genus Psychromonas; species Psychromonas antarctica. Next base: position 11,734 of record NZ_JAHNZV010000033.1, on the reverse strand, counting down.
TTAATAACTTGGGAGCCAACGTCCTTCTTTGATTTGAAATTATCACACTGAACTTCCTCTTATTTACAATCATAGCGCCCATTACTGTTATCAATAGACTCCTTCATCCTATTTTCATCGTCTTAAAATGGCGCTAATATTTACTTATTACAAGAAAGTAACAAGAGAAGTAAATCTGCTAATGAGTAAAATAGTTATATGTGAAAATGGAGAAAGCCGATGACACAGAAAATCAGCCCCGTACTGGCTTTATCTCCCGTGCAATCGGTCAGGATGGATGGCTTTACTTTTTTTATAAAGCGAGATGATCTTTTAAATACACATTTTTCAGGTAATAAAGCACGAAAATTTGCTTATTATCTCAATAATGAGTTTCCTGCTATCAAAAAAATAATGTGCTACGGCTCTGTTCAAGCGAATTCCCTCTACTCTCTAGCGGCTCTTGCCAAGCTTAAAAATTGGCAATTAGATTTTTATGTGCAAAGCATTCCCCAGTGGTTAAAAGCGCAACCAAATGGAAACTATTGCGCGGCGCTGGCGTTAGGTGCAAATATAATAGAATTAGAAAAAAACGACCTCGGCAAGGATAATCTTGATTCATTTATACGCTTAAAAGCGCAACATTTACCATCAGATACGCTATTTATTCCCGAGGGTGGCCGCTCTAAACAGGCAAAACAGGGCGTCGCGGTTTTAGCCCAAGAGATTAAAGACTTTTGCCAGCAGCAAGCACTATTAGATCCGCTAATCATGTTGCCATCTGGCACGGGCACTAGCGCCGTTTTTCTACAATCTTTATTGCCTTATAAAGTATTGACCTGCGCTTGTGTCGGTAATGCCGACTACTTGAGTCAACAATTTTCGGAATTAGATGATAATACATCGATGTGGCCTATCATTTTGCCGACCAGAAAACGCTATCAATTTGGCAAACTCTATCCAGAATTTTATCAAATATGGCAACAACTCAAAGCACAAACAGGGATTGAGTTTGATCTACTTTATGATCCTTTAGGCTGGTTAACACTTTTAGATTATCTGAAAAAAAATCGCTTGGAGAAGTCTGTCATTTACATTCATCAAGGAGGATTGTTAGGAAATCAAAGCATGCTACCGAGGTATCGAAGAAAGTATCCAAGCTAATAAAAAAAGGGCAGCTTACGCTACCCTTAGTCGATTATCTTCACTTTTCAGGTGCGCTTAATGCTGATTTTTGAGCTAATGCGGCAAGCATATCTTTGGTCACCAAGGTAATTCCTTTTTCTGAAACACGGAAACCGTTGGCTATATCCTGCTCTTTGTCATAACCAATTGTCATACCCGCTGGTATTTTACAATCACTATCGACAACCACGCGGCGCAATTTACAGTTTTCAGCGACATCACTACCGTGGAGTATTACCGAGTATTCAATAACACAGTAGGAGTGTGTATGGACGCTTGAAAATAACAGAGACTTACGAATAGTTGAGCCCGAAATAATACAGCCACCAGAAACTGTGGAGTCAAGAGCAGTCCCACGTCGCTCGTCATTATCAAATATAAATTTAGCAGGTGGAAGTTGCTCTTGGTATGTCCAAATAGGCCAGCCCTTGTCATACAAATCAAGTTGCGGGCGAGGTTCAACAAGCTCCATGTTGGCTTCCCAAAATGAATCAATTGTACCTACATCACGCCAGTAAGGCTGTTTGCTACTTTCTGGATCTTTAAAGGCAAAGGCAAAGACATTATGATCCTCAATAATGGCCGGAATAATATCATTGCCAAAGTCGCGGCTAGACCCTTCTTTACAGCAATCTTTCTCGAGTTGATCAAAAAGAAATTCACTGTTAAATACATAATTACCCATAGAGGCTAAACACAACCCAGGCTTACCCGGTATTTCATTCGGTACCTTTGGTTTCTCGTCGAATGCGATGACTTTATTCGACTTGTCAACGGTCATCACACCGAAGCTGCCAGCCGCTTCTTCGGTTGCAACTTCTAAACAACAAACAGTCATATCGGCGTTGTTGTCTGCATGCTGCGCCAATAGGACACCATAATCCATTCGATAAACATGATCACCAGATAAAATTAAAATATATTTAGGTTTCTCGGCACGAATAATATCCAGGTTCTGGTATACCGCATCCGCAGTGCCCATATACCAATCACTTCCACTACGTTGTGAAGCAGGCAGTATTTCCACCACCCCCGATAAATTAGCTTTAAAGCCAGACCAGCCACGCTGAATATGACGAATTAACGAGTGTGATTTATATTGAGTGGCAATCCCTACATGTTGAATGCCAGAGTTAACACAATTTGATAATGGAAAGTCAATAATGCGGAACTTGCCACCAAAATACACAGCCGGTTTGGCACGCCAATCGGTTAACTCGTACAATCGGCTACCTCGTCCTCCTGCCAAAACCAGCGCATATGTCTCTTTAGTTAGGTTACTAATATATCTGTTTTTATTGTTCTTGTTATATGTCATAAATGAATCTCCACGAATTATATATTTTGAAGTCAAAGAGACTTCGTTGTGCCTGTGCCTAAATAGATAGCATTCAATAATAAATAAAATGACTATATTTTAGCTAAAGTTCAATATCATTATGTAACCATAACGGCTAAGACAATTCGCCGTTACCCAATATATTGCACTGCGACTATATTTATTATCAATTTATATCTAAATACAAGTGAAAAAATACTCCGTAAAATCCCTTTTATTTTATCCTATAGCTACTGCACAGCTCAAAAATCACCCTTTAATTCTGTGTTTCGGTAACGCTAAATTAGCAAAAACAGCTGTCGCCCCGCCAATAAAAATAGCCAACATAGCCAGTCCAACTTTGGCATTATTGTGCCCGCCAAGAACAACTAACAAAATACCAAATAGCAGCAAGGATGTACCCAATAAAAAAAAGATACGAGGATGCTTATCTATCAAACTAAGATGCCTGACGCCACGCTTTGAAATTTGATTTTTATTCGCTTGTTTTACCGATTTACGTTTGTGTTTTTTGACTGCCATATCCCCCCCTTAATGTAGCAAGCTGCAGCAGACTAATCAACCTTACGCAACCTATAAAGATCAGAGTTATATATATAGCAAAATACAGCGGACAAAATAGCCACTTAGAGCACATAATAGGTAATAAATGGAGGCTTAATTGTGGAACATCTTAAGTACGAGAAGTTCGGCTAGTAAAAGCACTGTAATTGGAAGTCTGCCTTAAATAGATCAGGCAGTTTTTACGCTTATGTATTAAATAATATTATCAATAAGTCTATGTCCGCAGCACTCCAAAACTAAAAGGTTTGCATGCACTCCTAGGAATGCTGTTAAGCGTTCGGAAAGTGGAAAGTGCCATGCTGTATCTTATTTGGGGCTCAGAACGGAGTTCGCACAAAGCAACTTGGGATATAATGGAAATAGAGGCTTTTATAGATAACCAAAAATAGCGAAACGGCGAAGCATTTCACTATTTTTTATCGCGGCAAAAAAACGCTTATTTTAAGTGGTGTAGATGTAACTCTTCATCTGTACTGCCAGCATTAGGATCATTAAAGACATTTAAATCCAGCTCTCCTTCTGATTTAGCAACAATACAGGTCACCACACAATCTCCCGTAATATTGACGGCGGTACGGATCATATCAAGTAATCTATCAACCCCAATAATCATCGCTATTCCTTCAACAGGTAAACCGACTTGATTAAGCACCATCGCCAGCATAATTAAACCAACCCCGGGAACACCCGCGGTGCCTATAGAAGCGAGTGTCGCAGTCATTATGACCATCGCATAATCACCCATCGTTAAGTCAATATTAAAAGCCTGAGCAATAAACACTGTCGCCACGCCCTGCATAATTGCAGTACCATCCATATTAATGGTTGCACCTAACGGTACGGTAAATGCTGCAATTTTGTTTTTAACACCGAGGTGCTTAGTGGCCGTTTCCAGTGTTACCGGAATGGTTGCATTTGACGAGGCAGTTGAAAAAGCAAAGGTAATAGCCGTTTCCATTTTCTTTAAGAAGATAAGCGGATTAAGTCCAGTAAACACTTTAAATAAAATACCGTAAGTGACAAAACCATGCAGTAATAAAGTGCCGGAAAGGACTAAAAAATAGCTTAATAGATTGGCAATAGCGTCTAATCCTATCGTCGTGAATAGTTTAGCCATAAGGAAAAAAACACCATATGGTGCAAGATTCATTAGCATCACAACTAACTTCATAATCACTTCATTTAAATCCGAAAACACTGAAGCAATACGTTCCCCTGCTTTTCCAGAAGCGCTAATTGCGATTCCGAATAAAATCGCGAAAACAATAATTTGTAATGTATTGCCTTCTGCCATTGAGTTTATTGGATTAGTTGGGAACATATTAATGATCACAGAGCCTAGCGAAGGCGCTTCTTGTGAAGCAAACGTTGTCGCAGCAGTCAAATCAACACCAACACCAGGGGCAAAAATATTACCCATAACAATAGCCAGAGTAATTGCAATGGCTGTCGTCACAAGATAAAACGCCACGGTTTTACCGCCTAAACGACCTAAGGTTGAAATGTCTTTTAAAGAACTAGTTCCACAAACTAAGGAGACAAAAATCAGAGGCACCACTAACATTTTCAAGCTGGCAATAAAGATTTTCCCACCGACATCAAAAAAACCATGCACAATATAGTCACTCACAAACGCGATGTCAGATAAAAATGTACGAATTAAAAAACCTGTCGCAATCCCTATTAACATCCCCAAAATGACCCGTTTGGTCAGTGATATTTTCCGTTCTTTATTGCTCATACAAGATCCTTTATAATTATTTTTATATATTACTTTCGAGTAAATTTTTTAATGGTGTAAGTAAGGTGGATCGTGGGTAAAAGAAAGTTAACTGAGTAAACTCAGATACAAACCCGCTATTTTCCAGCCTTACCCCGTTGTGCTTTGTATTGATCCATAATACCAATATGCATCACAGTCTTGCGGCTTAAAAGTAATAGCCGCTACATTATTTATATTTTTAAAAGCTGCACTGGCATTTAGGTACTAACAAAGCAAGCCAGCTTAAAAACCGCAGCATAATATAACAGATTTCTTATTGAAATTAATTGATCACCAACAACGCATGAAAATCAATAACATGCTAGACCGAAATTATTATGCAAAGACTGGTTGATATTGTCATCTCCAAGCCGTCATAACAGCGTTGCGAGTACCATATTAAGGCGAACTGGAGTTGATTAGATTAAAGACCCATTTACACAAATGGGAAACCGTGCGCTTTAGAGTTTAAAAGGATCAGATAAACGCTAAGTGGTGTAGATCAAAATATTGATAGCGAGGCTTTCACTGACCTCGCTATTTATTATTCTGTGCGTCATGAATTTTATAAGCATGGCTAATTATTCAAATGAAGGGAATTATACCCATTTCACTAATTGGATAATCTATTAAAGCGGAGTAGAAACCGATGAAATCAATAACGAAGCAAGCATTCATTTATGCTTATTAAATACTTCGTTGAGGAATAAGCGGTCATAGTAATCTGTTTTGAACAGAAAAAAGAAATTCATATCTTCTACCTTTGTAAAGATTATTTCTAATTTTCTGCGCTTATTTTTGCGGGTTAATACGAATTGATTTAATTAAAGCACTCGTTCACCAAAATGGAAAACGCAATACTCCCCTTCTGCCATTTTATTCCACTGTTCATCTTTGGTAAGCGGACGCGTTGCAATAATCGTGACCACATCTTGATCTGAGGTTTCTTTGTGAAAATCAACAATCATATCTTCATCAATCAACTGTGCCTTACCAAATGGCGCACGACGTGTTATCCAATAGAGATTATTAGTGCAGTAACAGATCACATATTCACCGTCACTTAAAAGCATATTAAAAACCCCCATTGTACGCAGGGTATCCGCATAGCTGGCTATTTGTTTAAACATAGCGAAGCAATCTTGCGGCTCTTTTTCATAGCTTTGGTATAATTTATCGATTATCCAGCAAAAGGCGCGTTCACTGTCGGTTTGCCCGACAGGGAAAGCCCGTCCCATAGGTAGATCTTGATAGCCATTTAATTGCCCATTATGAGCAAATGTCCAGTTTTTACCCCATAATTCACGAATAAAAGGGTGCGTATTTTCTAAACTGACGCTGCCTCTATTTGCTTGACGAATATGACTTATCACCGACTGACTTTTAATCGGATAGCTTTTAACAAGCTCTGCAACTTTGGAGTCACAGCTGGGCTGCGGATCTTTAAAACTGCGACATCCTTTACCTTCGTAAAAAGTGATACCCCAACCATCTTTATGCGGTCCAGTTCCCCCACCACGCTTAACTAAGCCACTAAAACTAAAACAGATATCAGTAGGCACATTGGCGCTCATTCCTAGTAATTCACACATTTAATCATCGATCCTTAAAAGCTACGCAAAACTTACGCCATTTTCTTTTCTATTAAGTAGATCAGGATATGAATGATCTTGATATGTACTTCCTGGATACGATCGGCAAAACCGAAATGGGGAACTCGGATTTCTACATCGGCAAGTCCAGCCATTTGTCCACCATCTTTACCTGTTAACGCTATAATGGCAATCCCTTTCGACTTAGCAACCTCAATCGCTTTTAAAATATTTTCTGAGTTACCACTTGTCGATAGACAGAATAAAACATCTCCACGGCGCCCCACTCCTTCTAAGTAACGCGAAAAAACAGAAGCAAACCCATAATCATTACCGACACAAGAGAGATGGCTTGGATCGGAAATAGCGATCGCAGCATAAGAGGGTCGGTGTTCACGATATCGCCCCGTTAACTCTTCAGCAAAATGCATCGCATCGCAATGAGATCCACCATTACCACAAGAAAGAATTTTACCCTCTCTTTTTAGACAGTCCGCTAATAAAGTTGCAGCTTGCTCAATGTTTTTTAAGTTTTCTTCATTATTAACAAAAGCCTGCAATACTTTTTCAGCTTCTAATAATTCATCTTTGATAAGTGATAAATTCATAATATCTCTTTTTTTTCAAGGTCGTAAGCATATTTTACACGGTTAACTGTTCGCTAACAGTCAATTAATTAAGTTAGTGTGAATTGAAACTAAGTTTCAATAAGTAAAAAACAAAAAAAAACAAAATTAGTAATTTTAAAATATAAAAAAAAAATCTTAAACCTAGCCCCTCGACGCGTAAATTAGAGACGTGTAGCAAACATTTAATGATACAATCGCATCACAAATATTACTGCTGGATTTTTAATTAAATCTCTTTATAGTGATATATCTTTTTAAAATCAGGTTATTAAATATGATTATCAAACAATCCTCATTCATTTTAGCCGCTAGTCTGGTAATTTCCGGCTGCTCAAATACCACGCTGCAATCACCAAGAGAGATTTATGGGAGTGCATTCATTAATCAGGAACAAGCTAGTCAAGCCCTTGCCCGCAAAGAGGCCTGCTGTGATGATTTCAGTCAATTGCGTTACCAAGAAATTAACAGTAATAATGACCTTTTTATCCCTCTTGATAGTGACTCTCAAGTTTATAACTTTGCCTCTGGTAAGAGTTTTGTTCAGGCCTATAAATTAACCAGCAACAATAGTGAACTGAAATTGCAAATCAGTGCAATTATAGCAAATACGGTTGTCGCGCCACAGATAACCCTGCTTGATACTAACTTTCATATCACCCGCACTATCCCTGTAAATCAATTTACTTATAAGACAGCTAAGCTGTTAGCTGGAGATGTTTTATCAACAGAACTGACTATCTTTCGGCCGCAAAGTAATAATGTAACAAATGAAACTTATCTGCTTTTCTATACAACAAATCAAGCGGTACTGGGAAGTACAACGATTATCCACCCAGCCAAAAGCTTTGCTAAAGCACACGGTACGGTAGAGCCTGATATTGCAGATCCGATTATTCCGCACTCAGCCATGGGGTTAATTAAGCTTGAAAGTGAAGAACAAGGGGCTAAAACGGATGACTCAAATAGTTATATACCAAAAATAATATCATCACTGGGCAAAGCAACAAAACTCCCTACAGAGCAGGAGTTTAACCAGAAAATTATTGCGGCCGTTGTCGCAAAAGAGATAGATAAAGCATTAACGATTGTCAAAGAAGCGGAAGCAAATGGCTCACAAACAGCCAGAGAAACCTTTGTCAAAGCACTTAACAAACCATCAGACAGCCAGGAAAAAGAATTTAATCAGGCCATTGTAGAAGCAGTTGCAGCGCAAGATATCAATAAAGCACTGACGATTGTTGATGAAGCAGAAGCTGCTGGTTCGCGAACAGCAAGAGACACGTTTATTGACGCCGTAAAAAAGCAGTAATTTAGTTAAGATATCAGTGATGCATATTCTTTATCCATCACTGATATGCCTGCTCAGCCAGTTAGCTTATTTATAATTGTAATAAAGAAATGATTTATGCGGATTTATTTCCGCCTATTGTCGGTTCTGTGATGAATAATGAACGAACATCTTCTTTTTGGTGCGCTAACTAATTTTTACGCACTCATCTGGTGCTAAAAAAACTTACATCTACTCCCCCCCCCCATAAATAGTGCATTTTCTAGCTGGCACACTTATTGCTTAAACACTTCAAGTGTAGTCTATTATTGATATCAACAATGTTGCGGATCAATATTCAAAATTAGCAATGAACATTTTAAAATTGACTGGCGTAGTTTCTTTGAATGTCGATTATCAATGTTTCTAAATTTAATCTTACTTCATGTATTTAAATGAATATCATTGAGTTAGCTTCATTTATTACATAGTATGATTTTTCTATATCAGAATAACTTGCTGATGATCAATAAAATTAATTTTAAAACTGGACGGAAAACCGTCAGGTTGTAGGTATTTAAGCATGTCTTTATTAGAAGTAAAAAATCTTCGCATTGAGTACCCTTCGCGTCATGGTGTTCATGCTGCTGTAAAATCACTCTCTTTTTCGATTGAAAGAGGAGAAATTGTGGGTGTTGTTGGTGAATCCGGCGCAGGTAAATCCACAATAGGTAACGGTATTATTGACCTTTTAAGCCCGCCAGGTGTCATTGCCAGTGGCGATGTTTACCTAGAGGGGGAGAAAATATCTGGTTTATCTGAGGAGCAGATGCTCAGTGTTCGCGGGTCAAAAATAGGTTTTATTTTTCAGGATCCAATGACCTCTCTAAACCCCCTTTTTACTGTTGAAGAACAGTTAACAGAAACCATTATTGCCAATCTTAATGTCACTAAAGAGGAAGCGTTTTCACGCGCGTTAAATCTGATGGAGCAAGTGGGTATTCCGGAAGCGCACATACGCATTAAGCAGTACCCACATCAATTTTCAGGTGGAATGCGCCAACGAGTTGTGATTGCAATAGCACTTTCTGGTGAGCCGGATCTTATTATTGCTGATGAGCCAACTACTGCATTAGATGTTTCCATCCAAGATCAAATTCTGAAACTGATCCGTGATCTCTGCATTGAAAAAAATGTCGGCTGCATGTTAGTGACTCATGACATGGGGGTTGTTTCTAATGTGACTGATAAAGTTGCCGTAATGTATCGTGGTGATTTAGTTGAATTTGGCACAACAGAAAAAGTCCTTGGCGATCCAGATCATGATTACACCCGTAGCCTTATATCAGCAGTTCCCCGCTCGGATATCAAATTAGATCGTTTTCCGTTAGTAAGCTATATTGAAGAAGCTGGTGAAATGAAGCATCTCGATATAAAAACACATTGGCTAGGGCAAAGTGAAGATCAGAAAAACTATACAGGGCCTTTATTAAATGTCGAAAACGTCAGTTTACGCTTTCTAACTAAAAATTCGTTTTTTGCCAGTCGACGTGAATATGTACAAGCCTCAAATAATGTCAGTTTTCAAATTAAAGAGGGTGAAACGTTTGGCTTGGTAGGTGAATCTGGATCAGGTAAATCGACCATTGCGCGTATTATTGCCGGATTATATCCAGCAGATGAAGGTAAAATCACTTTTGAAGGAGTCGATCTCACCGCATTAAAGTCTGAAAGTGAGCGCCGTCCTATTCGCAGACAGATGCAGATGGTATTTCAGAACCCTTATACTTCTATGAATCCGCGCATGAAAATATTCGATATTATTGCCGAGCCGATTCGTTTCCATAAATTAGCTAAATCAGAAACTGAAATTCGCCAAATTGTTCATGATCTACTAGACCATGTTGGCCTTGGCAGAATGGCGGGGGTTAAATATCCTCATGAGTTTTCAGGGGGGCAGCGTCAACGTGTATCCATTGCGCGCGCATTAGCAACCCGGCCGCGTTTATTGATATGTGATGAACCTACGTCTGCTTTAGATGTATCTGTTCAGGCGCAAATACTTAATCTGCTGAAAGATCTTCAAGATGAATTAAATCTGACTATGCTATTTATCAGTCATGATTTACCCGTTATTCGTCAAGTTTGTGATCGTATAGGTGTGATGAAACAGGGACAACTGCTAGAAGTTTCTACGACAGAAAAGCTGTTTACCGATCCGCAACATGAATACAGTAAACATCTTATTTCGTTAATGCCGGCTTTTAAAGGGCTAAGAAGCGCTTTATAACAAGCTTAACAATGATGAGCTATTTATTAATAACAAGTACAACAGAAAGGGAGTTATCTCCCATTAAAGGAGCTATTCAATGAAATTTTTCAAAACTAAACTAGCCGTGACATTACTTGCCGCGGGCCTTGCCTTTAATGCAGCAGCTGCTGACATTACAGTTGCTTATGACGCAGATCCGGTCTCACTTGATCCACATGAGCAGCTTTCAGGCGGGACGATGCAGATGTCACATATGCTCTTTGATCCGCTTATCCGTTTTACTAAAGAGTTTGATTTTGAAGCGCGTTTGGCAGAAAAATGGCAACGTATAGATGACACAACATTCCGTTTCTATTTACGCAAAGGGGTGAAATTTCACTCTGGTAACATGTTGACAGCGGACGATGTTATTTGGACATTTAATCGCCTTAAAGTTTCAGCTGATTTTAAGGGTGTATTCGCACCTTATGAAAAAATGGTTAAAATTGATGATTATACGGTAGAAATTAAATCAACAGAACCTTACCCACTGGTATTACAAACTGCGACGTATATATTTCCGATGGACAGTAAGTTCTATTCAGGCGAAATAGACGGTAAAGATAAAGCGGCAATAGTGAAACATGGTGGCTCATTTGCTTCAACCCATGTATCCGGCACAGGTCCATTTATTGTGACATCTCGTGAACAAGGTATAAAAGTTGTCTTTGAACGTTTTGCTGATTACTGGGACACTAACTCACCAGGTAACGTAGATAAACTGACCCTAGTACCGATCAAAGAGAATGCAACACGTCTTGCGGCACTACTTTCTGGCGATGTTGATATGATTTACCCCGTCGCTCCAAATGATCAAAAACGTGTTAAGCAGACCAAAAATGTTAAATTAACAACAGTTGCCGGTACACGTATTATTACTTTCCAAATGAATCAAAATAGCAACCCTGCACTTAAAGACGTACGTGTACGTCAGGCGATTGTTTATGCGATTAACAACGAAGGTATTGTTAAGAAAATAGTAACTACTCAGCAGGGGTAAATATATTTGGTAGCATATCATTTAACAATAGAGCAAGAGCTGTGGAACCACTGACACCCTGCTTTTTACAGCTCGATAAGTAACTTCTCAGGCCAAAAAACATCTC
>NZ_JAHNZV010000032.1 GCF_022267535.1 Psychromonas antarctica | reverse complement strand
TATTTTATGTTTTTCTCTGTGTAGCTCGCAGCGCCTCTGTTAATGAATGCGAACCGAAACGCAGTTTCGCAGTCGCATGAAGTGTGCGTGGTAGTGGTTTTAATTTTTTTACAAAAAATAACCTGAGTCATCTACATAAGCATGTATATATTTGTCTCAATATTAGCAGTAGTACTGTGATATTTTCGAATTTAAAATTAATGAATTCCCTAGCAGCTACGATTTATAATCTTCTACTATTTTCATTAAAATATCATTCTGCCTATTCGTGATCTCATCCACTTTCTTATCCGTACTTAAATAGGCCTCTGGCGTTGCGATAATCGCTTTCAATTCATCAACCAACTTAGCACTTCGCTCTGAGTCTGCCGGGAACGGGGTAAAGATTAATTCAGACCATTTAGGTTTAATTCCCAATAGCTTACTCAACAGCTTTTTAGCACCGATCTCAATAAGCTTAGGCAGCTTCATTTTATTCTGACTGATAAAGGTTAAGACCTGAAACTTCAGTTCAATTTCCATACATTCAGCAAAGTCATACCATTTTTCTTCACTGAATAAAGGTGAAAATTTAACAGGAATCCAAGGGATCCTCATTGCATCAGCCGTTATCGCACCATGCATCGCTTCTGTTACAATTTTCCGACAACTCCTTAACTGTAGCAAAAACGCTTCAACGGGCTGCTTTGCTGAAATAAACTTAATACCAAGTTGATCACAGACCACTTGCCAATCGATATATTGCTCGCTGCCATGATGTGGAATAAAACCAATATCAAATTGCTTTTCTACGGGAGCTAACGGTATGTTACGAAGTAAATAAGCGCCATCACCGATGGCTAAATTTTCGCTCAAGCCTAATTTTTTTGCTGTCCGAGGACCGCGAACACCATAGACCTTACATTTATCAGACAAAATAGGTGTGTTTTCTCCCCATGCGCCTGACGAGAAAATAACAATTTCTTTTGCATCTGCCAGCTGAATATTGAGCCTTTTCTTAGTTAAAACAGTGCCAATGCCAACAAAGTAGACCCCATCTTCATTTTTAAATATATCTTCACCCATTAATTGTGGCCAAAGCCAAGGATTAAGATCATCACCAAAGTTTAGTGTTTTAGATCGACAATATTCAATAATCATAATTTTTAATCGTACCCATAATTGTTCTATTGTGTATTCACATCGTTATTTAACAGTAAATACAAGTTTCTATATCTATACCAAAGCGACCTCAAGATGCCGGCATCAGCAAGACAATAAATGCTCAGATTCTAGGCACAAAGTTGGTGATCTAGTCGTTCTAAATCAAAACCTTCGAACAACGAAGATCGTTGTTTATCGTCATGCCCAGAGGGAGCTTCGCCCGAAAGCCAGCATTGCATTGTGACGCCTGAAAAAGCAATTACCATTTGAGGTGGTTTAGGTATACACCGCTATCAGTATTTTTCATTCAGCACGTTATTACCACATCCAATAATTCAACTGCTGCCTTATTTTGAAATTTCTAACAATATTTTTTGGTTTTTTATCTACCCATCCGGATTCAAGCATGTTGATACTCGCCTCTAAGACCCGTGAAGCTGATTTACCATCACGATAAGGGGTAATTGATGGCCCGTAACTTGCAATTTCTTTTAACAGATTTTTCGAGGGTGAAAGCGCTTGCTCAATTGCCCCCTGCAAAGCTTCAACCGCTGTTATATTAATAAAACAAGGCAATGGGTTGCTATTATTAAAGGTCACAACCGGCTTATTAAGCATTAAAAACTCAGTTAATACTGATGAATTATCAGACACCATGATATCAGCACGATGCATCCCAGCAATGACTTTATCATTCTCTAAGAAAATTAGATTTTCCCCTTCGAGATTTTTATACTTAGCGACTGTCTGTGCTGACATTTTTGGGTGCAATGTCACCAGCCACTGCCAATTCTGACTATCGACCAACTTGCTTATCGTTTCAAAAATACTTTCAGCACAAGAGAGTGAGGGCGTAAATGTTGACGCGATTAATATTTGCGGACGAGAAAAGGTTTGTTGCTGCGTTTGCTTGTATAAAGTATCTAACTTCAACCAGCCTGTTTCCACTACTTGGAAATATCCTTTTTCAAGTGACATAGGGAGTAATATATCAGTCCGTTCATGCCCCTGAGTACAATACAGATCAACCATTCCCCTGTCTTTTACAAAGCGGCCTCGCTTACTATCATTAAGCCCATGAAATACTTGAATTTTTAACCCTGGAATAAATGCAGGGATAACATTCCCCGGTGCATAAACCAAATCAGGGTGATAACGTTTAACATCTGTAATGGTTGCTAATATATTTTCATCGTCTTGCAAAAAACAGGCGGAAACATCACGACCAGCTAAAAACCAGCATACTTGGTGCCCTAACTGCCTAGCATGCTCCTGTAGCGGGCGTAAAATATCAAAAGAGTAATTTTGTTCTATATAAAATAACAATTTATATTTTCTAGGCGCTTTAATTCGAGGCATAAGACTCAACATATTGAAAATTAGGATGTAAAATTTTTTTAGTGTACACTATATTTTTTTTAAAAACTTTTAAAATAGCCCTTATGTTATTTAGATTTGTATATTCACTGCTACTCTTTATTATCGCGCCTTTTTTCTTATATAAGCTGTATAAAACAAAAACTAACAAACCTAAATTTGGCAAAAGGTGGCAAGAACATTTCGGTTTAACACCGATACTATCCTCGACAAGCAAACCAATATGGATACACACGGTTTCAGTGGGTGAAGTGATAGCAGCCACTCCTTTGATTAAATCTTTAAAGCAGCGATACCCCAATAAAACGGTTGTTGTTACCACCACCACCAGCACCGGAGCCGTTGAAGTAGAAAAAATGGGCAGTTTAGTTGAGCACCGCTATATGCCGCTTGATTTTAGCTGCTCAATAAAACGTTTTATTAAAATAATAAACCCTACCGCTCTGCTCATTATCGAAACGGAATTATGGCCGAATACACTGCATTACTGTAAAAAAAACAATATTCCAGTGACTGTTATCAATGCGAGGTTATCTGAAAAATCATCTCGGAATTATGAAAAGTTCTCATCTTTATTCCACGCTATGGCTAATAATATAGACTTAATTCTTTGTCAGGCAACTGAAGATGCAGAGCGCTTTATTGCTTTAGGCGTAGAAACTCAAAAAGTGAAAGTTACCGGCTCCATTAAATTTGATATTTCAATACCAATAGAGATTTTACAAGCAGGCCAAGACCTGCGAGATCAAATAGGCAATCAACGCCCGGTATGGATAGCAGCAAGCACACATAAAGGAGAAGATGAAATAATAATTGCAGCACATAAGCAATTACTTATGTCATACCCAGATGCATTATTAATATTGGTTCCCCGTCATCCAGAACGTTTCTTAATGGTTGAAAAACTATGCCTAGAAAAAGGTTTTAGTACCGTAAACCGTACTAGCCAAGCTAATATTTTGGCTTCAACAGAGATTTATATCGGCAATACCATGGGAGAAATGCTGACCTTGATAAAAGCATCCGATATCTGTTTTATGGGAGGAAGTTTAATTGGGGATAAAGTCGGTGGCCATAATTTACTTGAGCCAGCGGCGTTAGCAAGAGCTTGTTTAATCGGCCCCAGCTACTTTAACTTCCAAAAAATAACCGAAGCATTAGTTGCCAACGGGGCATGCCGAGTTTGCTTTACTGCCGAAGAGATAGCTACCGACCTCAAACAATTATTTGCCGACAAAAATATGCTAAACATGATGGCTGAAGCTGCGTTACAAATAGTGAACAAAAACAAAGGTGCAATACAAGCAACCATAAATGAACTAGAGCTTTGATTGCTAACTTTAAATCGGGAGATAATTAACACTCTCCCCATAATTGCTTGTTTTGTATGATCCTAAAAATAATAGTGAGTAGGCAACTCCCCACTCATTCTTTTTTTCTCTCTCTTTTCTCTTTCTGTTGCAATAACCATAAACCGGCATATTTATTAAATTTCCCCTGCGCATAAGTCATCGCAACGATAAAACCAATACTGCCATCTAAAAAGCCGAGCCTAAATATATAAATATGAATAAATGTCCAGATTGCACGAAGTAAGGCTAAAAACAAACCATATGATTTTTTGTTTTTTCTGAAATACTTTTGAGAACCTAGCCAAGCATATGAAGACGATTTTTGTAAGGCATGACCAAAATCACGGTGTGTGTAATGTAGTAGTAACCCTTTCATCACTCCGATACTACCATTAGGCGGTACAATTGTTTCATGCACTTCATCTAATGTATATTTACTTCCCTTATTAACTGCTAACCGCAAAACAGAACGAGCACTGCGACCATGTTTTAAGGTTTTTCCGTGAATAGTGACACCCCACGGCAAGCGATAAGCAACATGGCGATCATCAGTTGATTCAAGTAACCGGTTAATTTCAGAGCGCATTTCCTCATCAAGCTCTTCATCAGCATCAATTGAAAGTACCCAGTCACAGCTTGCCTTATCCAAAGCTCTCTGTTTTTGCTTGCCAAAGCCAGGCCAGTCAGTTATTTCAATATTGTCTGTATATTGACTACAGATTTTAACCGTATTATCCGTTGAGCCTGAATCCAAAACAATAATTTCATCCGCAAGATCTTGAACTGATTGTAAACAACGCGCGACGCGATCTTCTTCATTTTTCGTGATCAAAATTACTGATAATGTCTTTCTCATTTACGCTGTCTTCCAATAAGTTAATTGTTGTAGTAATGAATTAAATTTAGCGACTTTAGACTTCAAGTTACGCTTGCTGAGAGCCGCTAGCCATTCCTCTGCTTGCTTCTGTATTACGGATTTTATAACGCTTCATTAAAGGCACTCACTAAATGCGCTAAATAAGATTGTCCGATATTACAGTTATTGCTGATAACATTTATCTACATCAATCAGCCAAACTTTACCCGCTTTACATAAAAAAATAATAGGTTCCCAGCAAGGGCTTTTATATTAAGAAATCAGCGAGCAAGGTAGAATATATACCCATGTTACCTCAAGAGGCTTTATCAGGCACTAATTCGAATATCAGATCAAGGCACAACATGCAGGATTTTCGAGAGATTAGCCGTATTAATTATCTATCGGGATGTGTAAATGCAGGCATTTAGCACCTCGAATAGGTTACTCCCTTTTCACTTATTGCAACGCAGAGGGAGTATTCAAGCTAATGCCCTGCAGGACAAGTCAAAATCATAATTTATTTTCACTACTGTTGTTGTTATTTTCCAATAACCACAAACCGACATACTTATTAAAGTTTACCTGAGCATAAGTCATCGCGACAATAAAGCCGATGCTACCATCTAGAAAACCCCGTCGAATAATGTAAATCAGTAAGAATGTCCAGATTGCACGTAATAAAGCGATGCATAGACCGTGGGATTTTTTCTCTTTTCGATGGTACTTTCTTGCGCCTAGCCATGCATAATCAGCAGCCTTATCTAAGCCATGTTTAAAATCGCGATGTGTATAATGCAAAAGCAGGCCTTGCAATGTACCAATATTTCGGCCACTGGGGATAACCGTTTCATGTACTTCGTCTAACGTGTATCGTGCACCTTGACGTTTAAATAAACGCAAAACAGCACGCGCACTGCGACCATATTTGAGCGTTTTACCGTGCAGGGTCACTCCCCAAGGTAACTTGTAAGCATCTTTCGTGATGATGTCTTGAGATAGTAATTGTACTAACTGCGCATGCATCTTTTCATCTAACGCTTCATCTGCATCTATTGATAAAACCCAATCACATTTGGCTTTATCTAACGCCCGCTGTTTTTGCTTACCAAAACCGGGCCAATCAGTGACTTCAACATTGTCAGTATATTTTTTGCAGATAGAAACGGTGTCATCTGTTGAGCCACTATCCAACACAATAATTTCATCGGCAATGTCTGCAATGGACAATAAACAACGTTCAACCCTGTCGGCTTCATTTTTTGTTATTAATATGACTGAAAGCTTATGCTTTTTCATTTGTTCACCATTTCCAATAATTCAATTTTTTTCTTAATTTTAATTGCCTAATAAAATTAAAAGGCTTTTTTATTACAGGAGATAAACCGTCAACGAGCAATTTATCGGTTACCTCTATGACACGTTTACTGGATTTTCCATCGTGATAAGGATGTGTTTTTTGACAATAAGCTTCAATCTTCTGCATAAGGACTGCCGGGTAGGTTAATGCATAGTCAATTGCTGATTCTATTTCGTCAATCTGCTCAATATTAAGCAAACTATTATTTTTTGTCTGATTGTTAAATGTAACAACAGGCATACGCAGTAATAAGTACATGATCAATACGGAAGAGGTATCGCATAACATCACATCCGCGGCCTGTAATAATGGTAAAACATCGTCCGTTTCGACAAACTGCAGATTATCATTTTGTAATGATTTATATTGGTCAACTATTATTTTATCCATTTTGGGATGAAATTGTATTAACCAACGCCATTTTCCTGACTTTGAAAGTTCTTTGATTTTATCAAAAACAATAGGAGCACAGGACAAGTTACGTGAAAAAGTAGAGCACATTAAAACGGTTTTTCTAGAATCTCTTTTATCAATATAAGGGTTATTTTTAATTGCTGTAAATAAGGGATCGATTGAAGGCCACCCTGTTTCTGCTACTGAAAATGTTTTGTGTTTTATTGCTAATGACTGAAATCGTTTAGTTGTATGTGGACCTTGAGTGCAATAAAGATCGAAACAATTACGTATCACATAGTGATCTTCGATACCTTTGCGGTTAATTTTCCCGGCATCAAAACCATGGAAAACACCTACTTTTATCCCCGGGATGAAATTAGGGACTACATTGCCAGGTACAAAAACAGCATCGGGCTGCCAGTTGATAATATCATCAACTGTTTTTAATCTGCTCTCATCCTCTTTTAGGTATTGCTCATTAACTTCTCGACCTTCTAAAAACCATGCAACCTCAGCGCCTTGCCGTAAAGCTTCTTTTTGTATAGGCCTCAAAACAGCATAAGAGTAATTTTGTGAGATATACATTAAATAACGTTTAGGCTGCATCTTTCACTCTTTTCGTTAATACACAATTTCAAAACATAAAAATAAATAACCTGCATTATATCGTTTACATATTGATATGATACAACTTTTGCTTTCTTTCCTCAGTCTAAGCTAGCTAATGCCCATGCCAATTTTAGCCCCTTTGATGCCTCGCCCCCTTGATTTTAGTTTTGCCATTAAAAAATTCATTCGCACAATAGATCCCTCAGCTCTTTTAATGATACTAAACGTTTTATACTGTTGCGTATTAAGATTACCGGCACTATTTACATTGCAGGCACCATGGGAGAGATATTAATTTTAATCGGGCCTGCAGGTATCGGCTTTCTGGAGGGACAGGAAAAAGTAGGCGATCAGAATTTACTTGGGCTTACTGCATTAATAAAACCCAGCTTAGCAGGGCCAAGTTTTTACAATTTCCAATTGATTACAAAACAGTTAAGCCATATACCCCGCGATTAGATACTGCCAATCAGATGCTTGCCACTTTATTGCGCGTTTTCTTAACTCTTTATTAAAGGATCTTAATAAACGTTCAAGGTTAGCTGCTTGCCAATTTTTACTAGACTGTTGATAACATTTATCAAAATCAATCAACCAAACTTTACCTGTTTTATCTAATAAAATATTATGAATATTTAGATCCGTATGGTTAACCTGCGCTTGATGCATCTTTTTTATCTGTAAACCGATTGCCTGATATTCTTGAATGGTTAAAGATCGTTGTTGTAAGATATCTAGCAAATCGGCTGCCTCAGGGATTTTTTCAGATAAAATATCTGCCTGATAAAAAAAACCTTTTTTTTGTACTTTAGCCGCTATCGGTCTAGGTACATTGACTCCCGACTGGTTTAATACTTCTAATAAATTAAACTCAGCAATGCTGCGTGTTTTTCCCCAGTTAATAAAAAAATAATGATCCGATACGATTTTAGCAAAGAGCCCTCCGCGACGATAATGGCGGAGGGCGGCCTGCACTCTATCTAACTGCACAAACCAAGTTGTTCCCCTTCCCTGTGCTGAGCCTATAATTTTTTGCTGCTGTTGCCAAAAACCAGAAGAGAAGCAATCAAACACATCCTTTGGCATAAGTTGATCATCATATTGAACATAAATGTTATCTACATGGATAGTCTGAATCATTTTTTACTCGGCGTATATTATTACTTTGATGCCCTTAAGTTTAACAATAGCTGACCAAAAAATCTTTTGATTATTGTATACTTGGCAAATGATAACTAACCAATGGCTGGATTATGCCTCTATTTACAACCGCACCAAAATCAATTTGTATATTACGCCTCTCTGCAATTGGTGATGTCTGCCACGCAGTTGCAGTAATACAGGCAATTCAAAAACACTGGCCAACAACCAAAATAACTTGGATCATGGGGAAAATAGAAGCGCAGCTGCTTCATGATTTGCCTGGTGTGAAGGTCATTATATTTGATAAATCAAGCGGTTTTTCAGGGATGAAAGCGATTTGGAAGCAGTTAGCAGAACAAAAGTTTGACGCACTATTACATATGCAACTGGCAATACGAGCCAGTGTACTAGCGTTCGGTATCAAGGCTAAATATAAGGTAGGCTTTAATCGTAAACGCGCTAAAGAGGGACAGTGGTTATTTACCAACAGAAAAATTGCCGATACTTCGTCGACCCACGTATTAGATAGCTTCTTTGAATTTTCCTACTTTTTGGGGATACAGAAAACCACGCCTAGCTGGAATATTCCATTAGCGGATGCCGACGTCCAATTTGCACAACAACTACGCCAAGATAATAAACCGCTGTTTGTTATTTCACCGGCCGCCAGTAAAGATGAACGCAACTGGCTGACAGAGCGTTATGCCACTGTTGCTGACTATGCAGTACAGCAAGGATTTCAAGTTGTATTATGTGGATCACCAGCCGCAAGAGAAGTAAAACTCGGCAATGATATTCAAGGGCTGATGGCAGAAGATGTCACTAATTTAATCGCCAAGACCTCACTAAAGCAATTAACAGCGGTTATCCGAGAAGCCAAATTGATACTGGCACCCGATTCAGGACCCGCGCATATCGCAACCACGCAAGGTACCCCCGTGATAGGTTTATATGGGCATAGTAACCCAAACAGAACAAGGCCTTATCTAAGCGAAGAAACGCTTATCAGTGTTTATGAAAAACATGTACAGGCGCAGCACAAAAAACCATTAAGCGAATTACCGTGGAGTGCAAGGGCGAAAGGCAACCATATTATGGCTGATATCAGTGCTCAACAGGTTATTGATATGTTTAATCAGATAACAACAAAATAATCGTTATGATAAAAAAAATCCCGCCCCTGTTATAGCAGGGTCAGGATTCTAGTTTAACGGTGTAAATAATTAACACCGTCGGACTTAGCTTTGTTTACAATAGTTTATGTAAACTATTTCCACGCTTTCCAAGTATTAATCAAACCATTAGTTGAGCAATCATGGCTTTGTACTGCGTCGCTATTTGTTAATTCAGGTAAAATTTGACCTGCCAGTTGTTTACCTAGTTCAACACCCCATTGATCGAAAGTAAAGATGTTCCAGATAATGCCTTGAGTAAATATTTTTTGCTCATACATCGCAATCAATTGACCTAAAACTTTTGGCGTAATTTGTTTAACTAAAATAGAGTTAGTGGGTTTGTTACCCGCAAAAACTTTAGACGGTACAAGATGAGCAACCTCTGCAACAGTTTTACCGGCAGCAATGAATTCTGCTTCAACTTGCTCTTTGGTTTTACCAAAGGCTAATGCTTCTGTTTGCGCAAAAAAGTTAGACATTAATTTAGAATGATGATCACCGACAGGATTATGACTAATTGCAGGAGCAATAAAATCACATGGAATTAATTTTGTACCTTGGTGAATTAGCTGATAAAACGCATGTTGACCATTTGTACCAGGCTCACCCCAAATGATAGGGCCCGTTTGGTAAGTCACAGGATTACCGTTACGATCGACACATTTACCGTTTGATTCCATATTACCTTGTTGGAAATAGGCTGGGAAACGGTGCATATATTGATCATATGGGAGAATAGTTTCAGTCTCTACACCATAAAAATTATTATACCAAATACCGATAACGGCGAGGATCACGGGAATATTATTTTCAAAATCAGTTTCAGCAAAATGCTTATCCATATCATGTGCGCCAGCAAGCAGAGCCTCATAATTATCAAAGCCAATTGTTAATGCAATTGATAAACCGATTGCAGACCAGATTGAATAACGACCACCAACCCAATCCCAGAATTCAAACATATTATCAACATCAATACCAAATTCAGAAACGGCAGATGCATTAGTTGATAGTGCAACAAAGTGCTTGGCAACTTGTGCTTCATCTTGAGCGAAACTCAAGAACCAGTCACGTGCACTATGGGCATTGGTCATCGTTTCTTGTGTAGTAAAAGTTTTTGAAGCCACTAAGAACAAGGTTGTTTCTGGATCAAGTTTAGCAAGCGTCTCAACAATATGTGTACCATCGACATTAGACACAAAGTGCGCATCAATACCTTCAACCTTGTAAGGACGTAATGCTTCGGTCACCATAAACGGACCTAAATCTGAGCCACCAATACCGATATTAACGATATCTGTAATGGCTTTACCGGTATAACCTTTCCATTCACCTGAGTGTACTTTTGCACAAAAAGCTTTCATCTGCGCTAACACTTTATTTACTTTTGGCATAACGTCTATGCCATCGACCATTACTGGCGTATTGCTACGGTTACGTAACGCGCTATGCAATACCGCACGTCCTTCAGTGACATTGATTTTTTGACCCGAAAATTGTGCTTTAATGGCCCCTTTTAGATCAACTTGCTCAGCAAGCTCGACTAATTTTCCTAAAATTTCCTCGGTAATTAAGTTTTTAGAGAAATCGACCAGCAGGGAATCTTCAAACTGACGAGAAAACTGTTTAAAGCGATCCGGATTCTTTGCAAAAAGATCCGACATCGCCATCTTCTCATGTTTAGCAAATAAAGCCTGTAAGTCAGACCATGCAGCGGTTTGCGTTGGATTAATATTTTTTAGCATTGATATATTCCAAAAAGTGATGTTTAAGAAACTTAAATTAACGAACTAAGCATTCGAAAATAAATAGCGCGAGATTTATTTAAGTAGGAATTATAACGTAAAAAACAAACAATTCACTGATCTTATTAATGCGAGCAGTTAAAGAGTCGCCCTACAAATAACAATAAATATCCTCTTTGAGATTAAATCAGGTATCATCTTGACTCTCATTTTAGCTACAATGCCCGATAACAAAAAAAGGGAAAAAGATGAACAAGGCACAACAAAACACTACTCATTTTGGTTTCAAAACAGTACAAGAAGATAAAAAAGCAGAGTTAGTGGCAGGCGTATTTCACTCTGTCGCGACCAAATATGATGTCATGAATGATGTTTTATCACTGGGTATTCACCGTGTTTGGAAACGTTTTACTATCGACTGTTCGGGCATTCGCAAAGGCCAAAAAGCACTTGATCTTGCCGGTGGAACCGGAGATTTAACGGCTAAATTTTCACGCATTGTTGGTCCAACAGGACAAGTTGTTTTAGCCGATATTAACGACTCAATGCTTAAAGTGGGCCGTAGTAAATTGCGCGACATGGGAATTGTCGGTAATGTTGACTATATTCAGGCGAATGCCGAGGAATTACCTTTCCCCGATAACTTCTTTGATATAGTGACTATCGCATTTGGTTTACGTAATGTGACCGATAAAGACAAGGCGTTAGCCTCTATTTATCGGGTCTTAAAGCCAGGTGGGCGGCTCTTAGTATTAGAATTCTCAAAACCTATTTATAAACCGCTCAGTAAATTTTACGATTTTTATTCCTTTAATGTTTTGCCTAAACTTGGCAAATTGATAGCCAATGACAGTGAGAGTTATCGCTACCTTGCCGAGAGTATCCGCATGCACCCTAATCAGGAGACGCTTAAAGAGATGATGGCGAATGTCGGTTTTGAAGATACTGAATATTTTAACCTTAGCGCCGGCATTGTTGCCCTGCATCGTGGTTATAAATACTGATACCAAAGGAAATAAAGAGGGAAAACAATGCCTTTAGATAACTTAGTGTGTGGTTTACTCGAAACTGCGATTAATCAATTACAGCAGCTTGATTCAACTGCCGTATATAAGCGCAAAGTACTCGATGGCATAGTGATTGCCGTTATGTTAAAAGAGCTAAATAAGCCACTCTACTTTGTTATTAGTAAACAACACATTGATGTTTTGGCACGCTATGAAGGGCAAACAGACTGCTTTATCCGTTTAAATATCTCCGCGTTAAAAGAGCTCCACAATAACCACCAGCTTACCGCTTTAATTAAAAGCGAGCGCCTTGAAGTTGAAGGGGATATTCAACTAGCGCAGAAATTTGCACAGCTGTTAATGGCAATGGAGATTGATTGGGAAGAGTTGCTGTCTTCTAAAGTCGGTGATGTATTAGCACATAAACTCTGCTATCACGTCAAACAATGCCGACAAGGCCTATCACAACAACAGCAAAAAATAGAACAACAGTGTGCCGAATTTATTAGCGAAGAGTTAAGATTGGCACCGGGTCCATTACAAGTGGCTTATTTTTGTGAGCAAGTGAGTGAGCTTGAAAAACAATGCGCACTACTTGAAACGCGCATGACACAATGTTTGTGCAAAATTGAACAATACGGAATCGCTAATGATTAAATTTAAAGAGCTTTCCCGCCTCTATCAGATCAATAAGAACGTGGTTGAATATGGGTTAATTGATTTATTAACAAAAGACCAGATCCCTTTTACTTATCACTTAATGCGTTTGTGTTTTTTTTGGATCCGCCGCAAGCATAAAACGATCAGCTTGCCAGAACGATTACGCCTAAGCTTACAAACGCTCGGGCCTATCTATATTAAGCTCGGGCAGATGTTATCAACTCGGCGCGATCTATTGCCACCCGTTTATGCAGATCAACTCGCCCACCTGCAGGATAATGTACCACCATTTTGTGGTGAACAGGCGATAAAAGTCATTGAAAGCTCCTTTGGGAAATCGATTGAACAGCTGTTTGCCAACTTTGATATTAATGCCCTTGCATCGGCATCAATTGCCCAAGTGCACACAGCAACCTTGCTTGAGGATGGTCGTGAGGTGGTGATCAAAGTGATTCGGCCAAATATTGAAAAAACCATTCAGGCGGATCTGCAATTAATGCGTTGGATTGCGCAGTTAGCACAGCGTTTCTTAAAAGACGCGGATCGTCTGCGCCCCATTGAAGTCGTACATGAATATGAGAAGACGATTATTGATGAGTTAGATTTGATGCGCGAAGGTGCAAATGCGATTCAGCTGCGGCGCAACTTTTTAAATTCAAAACTGCTTTACGTGCCAGAAATATATCCCGACTACTGTACTAAAAATGCATTGGTAATGGAAAGAATCTACGGAATCCCTGTTTCCGATATAGTCTCGCTTAAAGCCCAAGGAACTAATTTAAAACTCCTTGCTGAGCGCGGGGTGGAAGCTTTTTTTACGCAGGTATTTCGAGACAGCTTTTTCCATGCAGATATGCACCCAGGTAATGTATTTGTCTCTTATGAACATCCCGAAGATCCACTGTGGATAGGCATTGACTGTGGTATTGTTGGCACCCTCAATAAAGAAGATAAACGCTATCTTGCGGAAAACTTTTTGGCCTTTTTTAACCGTGATTACCGTCAGGTTGCACAGCTTCACGTTGATTCAGGTTGGGTGCCTGCCGATACCCCCGTGGAAGAGTTTGAATTTGCTATTCGCGCCGTTTGTGAACCCATTTTTGAAAAACCACTGTCTGAAATATCCTTTGCACAAGTATTAATCAACCTCTTTAATACCGCACGTCGTTACAATATGAAAGTGCAGCCGCAATTAGTGTTATTACAGAAAACCCTGCTTTATATCGAGGGATTAGGGCGACAGTTGTACCCGCAGTTAGATCTTTGGGATACCGCCAAACCTTTCTTAGAAAACTGGATGAAAGAGCAGATAAGCCCCAAAGCGCTATTTAATTCAATCAAACAGAAAGCGCCTTTTTGGCTAGAAAAACTACCTGAATTGCCTGAACTTATTTATCACAATCTATCTCAGGTAAAATCACAACAGCAACAACTCGCGCAACTAACCGCTTCTATCAATCAGCAGCAGCAAAAAAACAATAAAAATCATTTCTATATTGGAATAAGTATCACTTTAACCCTAATATCCGCATTAGCGTATCTATTATCAGACAGAGAACTTGCGCTACTGTGTGCTCTTCCCGGTTTTTTTACTTGGTTAGTGGCATGGCGTCATTCCAATAAACAATAGATTTTTTTATAACTCATTAAAGACTAAAAACAGCGACAACAAAGGGAATATATTATGGGTGGCATCGGTATTTGGCAGTTAGTTATTATTGCAGTGATTGTAGTTTTACTTTTTGGCACAAAAAAATTACGTGGCATTGGCGGTGATCTAGGAGATGCGATAAAAGGATTTAAAAAAGCGATGAAAGAGGAAAACAAAGCAACACCTGACGCTGAACATAAACCGGATGAGCAAAGCAAAATAGATCCGCAGAGCAACGACACGAAAAAATAAAACAGTAAATCAGACCTAATAAAAGGTTGTAAATAAAATGTTTGATATCGGTTTTTGGGAGATAGTACTTATCTCTATAATAGGCCTTATTGTATTAGGTCCGGAACGTTTGCCCACCGCCATTCGTAGCGTAATGCGTGCCATTAATACCGCTAAAAATATGGCCCACGCCGTAAAAACGGAGCTTTCGCAAGAGCTAAAGTTGCATGAGATGAATGCGAAGATGATAAAAGCGAGCAAGCAGGGGCTAAGCGATCTCGATCCCCAACTGCAGCAATCGATTGATGAAATGAAAAAAACAACCCAAGAGGTCACGCGCCCCTATCAGCCCAAGGATCAAGAGATTAACTCGTCAACGACGCAAAGGAATAATACGCGGGTCGAAAAAAATAACCTTCACACTGTTGCATCTGCGCAAAAAGAGGACAAAAGTGAATGACTACAGAGGGAAGCAGTAAGAAAAACACTCAAGATAACTTACCCCTATTTTCTCATTTATTAGAGCTGCGTAACCGCCTGCTCAGAGTGGTAGGAATAGTAACCGCCCTATTTTGTGGTTTAGTCTATTTCGCTAATGACATTTACCACTATATCGCCATCCCCTTAACCAGTAAGCTACCGGCGGGCTCAAGTATGATTGCAACGGATGTCGCCACGCCTTTTTTTACGCCAATAAAATTAACCATTGTGCTGTCCATTTTTATCGCCATTCCAGCCATACTGCATCAGGTATGGGCATTTATTGCGCCGGGTTTATATAAAAATGAACGCAGATTAATTGCCCCTTTAGTGATAAGCAGTGCCCTACTCTTCTATTTGGGTATGGCATTTTCATATTTTGTGGTATTCCCTTTAGTGTTCTCGTTTTTTACTAGTGCAGCACCCGAAGGGGTGGTTATTGCCACCGATATCAGCAGTTATCTCGACTTTGTATTAAAACTTTTTTTTGCCTTTGGGTTAGCCTTTGAAATCCCGATTGCAACATTAGTCTTGTGTTGGACAGGCGCAACGACTCCCAAACAATTAAAAGAAAAACGCCCCTACATTGTAGTAGGCGCCTTTGTCGTAGGCATGTTATTAACTCCCCCTGATGTTATTTCGCAGACATTACTTGCGCTGCCTATGCTTATTTTATTTGAACTGGGATTACTGTTTAGCCGTTTTTACGTCCCACAAGAAAGCGAACAACATATTCACAAATAGAGTGGCTTAACTATGATAGATATTGGCGTCAATCTGACCAATAAACGTTTTCACAAAGATCTCGACACAGTGCTAGATAATGCCAAAGCAGCAGGTCTTACCGGGATGATTATCACTGCTACTGATCTAGCCAGTAGCTCAGAAGCGGTGGCACTCGCGCAAACGGCCCCCGATTTTCTCTACGCGACAACAGGCATTCATCCCCACGATGCGAGCAGCTTTAATGGACGCAGTTTAGCCGCCCTTAAAAAGTTAGCGCGAAGCCCACAAGTGAAAGCACTTGGTGAATGTGGATTAGACTTTAACCGCAACTATTCAACACCGGCAGAACAGGAATATGCCTTTGTGCAGCAGCTTGAACTTGCCGTTGAACTGCAGCTGCCAGTTTTTATGCATGAGCGTGATGCCAACCGACGTTTTATCGAGCTCTTAACACCTTATCGCACACAACTCCCGAATGCGGTTTTACACTGCTTTACGGGTGATGAAAGTGATTTACAGCGCGCCCTTGAACTGGATCTACATATCGGTATTACCGGCTGGATCTGCGATGAGCGGCGCGGCAGTGAACTTATCGAACTAGTTAAACTTATTCCCGACAATCGCTTAATGATTGAAACCGATGCACCCTATTTGCTACCGCGTTCACTACGCCCAAAACCTAAGTCAAGCCGTAATGAACCCAAATATTTACCTCATATAGCAGAGACTATTGCACAGGCAAGAGATCAGCCTGTTGCGCTTTTAATTCGCAACAGTATCAAAACCAGTAAAGATTTTTTTAGTATCTAAGACGATATTAGTGGTGAGTAAACAGAAGCAAAATAGCGACCCTTTGATCCGTTCATTTTAATAGGAATAGCCATGATAATTTCTCAGAGTTTCCCCGCACGCCGTTTACGCCGTTTACGTAAACATGATTTTTCACGCCGTTTAGTGGCCGAAAACCAACTGTCCGTCAATGATCTTATCTACCCGATGTTTATTTTAGAGGGCAAAAATCGCCGTGAAAGTATAACTTCAATGCCCGGCATTGAACGCTTATCACTGGATCTCTTAGTACTAGAAGCCAAGGAACTCGTGGCTCTTGGCATCCCTGCTATTGCGCTTTTTCCTGTAGTCCTTGACGCATTCAAAACAGAAATGGCTGAGGAAGCCTACAACAGTGATGGACTAGTACAACGTGCGGTCATGCATATTAAAGAAGCTTGTCCTGAACTTGGGGTGATCACCGATGTGGCACTTGATCCTTTTACCATCCATGGGCAAGACGGCATTATTGATAAATCTGGTTATGTATTAAACGATCTGACCACAGAGATTTTGGTCAAACAGGCACTATCACATGCGCAGGCAGGCGCAGATATCGTCGCCCCTTCAGATATGATGGATGGACGTATCGGTGCCATTCGCCATGCCCTCGAAAATGCGGGGTACATCAATACCCAGATTATGGCCTATAGCGCTAAATATGCATCGAACTATTACGGCCCATTCCGCGAGGCCGTCGGCAGTGCCGCTAATCTAAAAGGCGCTAATAAGTCAACTTATCAGATGGATCCCGCCAACAGCGATGAAGCGATTCATGAAGCAGCCTTAGACATTCAAGAAGGCGCAGATATGGTGATGGTTAAACCGGGTATGCCTTATTTAGATATTGTGCGTCGCGTGAAAAGTGAGCTGCAGGTGCCTACTTTTGCTTATCAAGTCAGCGGTGAATATGCGATGCACAAAGCAGCCATTGACAATGGCTGGCTGAAAGAGAGAGAAACCGTTTTAGAGTCGCTATTGTGCTTTAAACGTGCAGGAGCAGACGGCATTTTAACTTACTTTGCTAAGCAGGTAGCAATTTGGTTAAAGGAAGAAAACCAACAGTAAGCGCCAACGTTTATCTCAACGGCTTCAGTTGAGGCTTTGGGTAATTGTTGGCTGGCGTTTGAGATCTAATCGTGTTTCTCACACTTAGTCCGAAACTAGGCCGAGTATGAGAAACAAAGCCGTAATCAAAAGCGAGCAGACTTTCTCAATAACAAAAATAAGTAGCCAAGCAAAGGTTAAGCCAAGTCAATTTATCGCCTTATTTAATAGAAATCCAAGCCTTCATCGGTTATTTGCACAATTAATGTCTTTGTAATTTAATTACAAAATGGATTTAATAAGCAAACTTTTTACGCTTAACTCTGCCTACGGAAAAAGACAAAGGCGACACCGATCACGATTCTCGACAACCAACACCCACAAACAACCCACAAAGGTGACTCGCATCACCTTTCACGAAGCAACAAAACAATCAAAAATGTGACCTAAGACATAAAACACCATTAGACAGCCTCTTTAATGTCATTTGTATTTAAATTACACCAAGATTATGTGACTCAAGTCCGCCTCCGACTCCTTAATAGATGGATTTTGTGATAGCCATTGCGAAAATGTCCCCAACAAAATGGAATATCATTTTTTGTGCTAACTTCAATTAGTTCTTTATCAGAAGTTTTGACAAACCATTAACAAAATGCGTTATCGCACAATATATGGAGTTTAATATGAGCACAAAAATGAGAGTTCAAAATTTTGGACGGTTCTTATCCAATATGGTGATGCCCAATATCGGCGCATTTATCGCATGGGGTATTATCACCGCACTATTCATTCCAACGGGATGGATGCCAAATGCAACATTATCAGGTCTAGTTGGCCCAATGATCACCTACCTACTGCCACTGTTGATTGGTTATACAGGCGGTAAATTGATTGGTGGTGAGCGCGGTGCCGTTGTCGGTGCAGTGGCAACAATGGGTGTTATCGTCGGTACAGATATCCCGATGTTCATGGGAGCGATGATGGTCGGTCCTTTCGGCGGCTGGGCAATTAAAAAGTTTGATGCTGCCATTCACGGCAAAATCAAAAGTGGCTTTGAGATGTTGGTGAATAACTTCTCTGCCGGCATTATTGGTATGCTTTGTGCGATGCTTGCATTCTGGTTAATCGGTCCCTTTGTAAAAGCTTTATCTAGTGGTTTAGCTGCAGGTGTTCACTTTCTAGTTAATGCGGGCATGCTACCACTGACATCGATTTTTGTTGAACCTGCTAAAATATTATTCCTCAATAATGCCATCAACCACGGTGTGTTCACTCCCTTGGGCATTCAGCAAGCAGATGAGTTCGGTAAATCAATTGTCTTCCTAATTGAAGCTAATCCAGGTCCGGGTATGGGGCTTTTACTCGCTTATATGTTCTTTGGTAAAGGTACGGCAAAACAATCGGCTGCTGGTGCCTCTATTATCCATTTCTTTGGCGGTATTCATGAGATTTACTTCCCCTATGTACTAATGAACCCACGTCTTATTCTGGCCGTTATTGCCGGTGGTATGACCGGTGTATTTACCCTCACTGTCTTTGATGCAGGTCTTATTGCCCCAGCATCACCTGGTTCTATCTTTGCTGTTTTATTAATGACACCTAAAGCGTCTATGGTGGGTGTTGTAATTTCTGTTATTGCATCCGCAGGGGTTTCATTTGCTGTGGCAGCAGTATTAATGAAAACACAGGCAGACATATCAGAAGATGAGGATTCACTGGAAAAAGCAAGTAGTGCAATCAATGAAATGAAATCGGCTTCTAAAGGTATCACTGCGGCAAAAGTAATTGATATGGCACGTGTGACTAAGATAATCGTCGCTTGTGACGCGGGTATGGGTTCAAGTGCGATGGGAGCAGGTTTACTACGTAAAAAAGTGCTCGCAGCAAACTTAGATATTTCAGTAACCAATCTCGCGATCAATGACCTGCCTAATGATGTCGACATTGTGGTGACACATAAAGACCTAACAGAGCGTGCACTAAAACACGCACCGAATGCACACCATATTTCACTTTCTAACTTCTTAGATAATGCGCTATATGAAAATTTGGTAGCAGAATTGTTGGCAGCCAGCAGCACGCCAGCGACTATTCAAGTAGAAACAGAGGTCGTTGAAGAGTCAGCTAATACGCTAAAACTCACTGAAAAAAATATTTTCTTGGGCCTAAAAGCAAAAACTAAAGAAGAAGCCATTCAGTTGGCGGGCGATCAGCTCGTTAAGCTTAATTATGTAACTCCTGAATATATACCAGGTATGTTTGCCAGAGAAAAATTGGTATCCACTTATCTGGGTGAGTCCATTGCCGTACCGCATGGCACAATTGAAACCAAACAATTCGTGCAAAAAACCGGTATCGTTTTTTGTCAGTACCCTGATGGAATTCAGTGGGGTGAAGATGAAGATGATGTTGCAACACTTGTTATCGGCATTGCAGCGCAAGGTGACCAACATATTAATGTGATCACCGCTATCACTAATGCACTGGATGATGAAGAAGCGATTAAGTGTTTGAAAACAACAGTTGATCCCGCAGATGTGCTGCGAATTCTAGGTCAATAACTTCTTCGAGTACGGCTCCAAATTGGGTCGTACTCTATAAGCTAGTTTTAAACTCTTTAAATTTAGGAAATCATAATTATGAAAGCATTACATTTTGGCGCTGGCAATATAGGCCGAGGTTTTATTGGCAAGCTATTAGCAGATGCAGGCATCAAGGTTACCTTCGCAGACGTTAATGAAACAGTGGTTAATGCACTTAATGAGCGCAATGAATATGACGTTAAAATTGTAGGTGAAAAATGTGTTGTAGAAAAAGTAACTCATGTCAGCGCAATTAACTCAACAAGCCCTGAAGTTATTAAACTTATTGCTGAAACAGATTTACTGACAACGGCGGTTGGCCCTACGGTTTTAAATATCATTTCTAAAACAGTGGCGGATGGTATTACCTTGCGTCTTAAAAACGGTAATAAAACGCCCTTAAACATTATCGCCTGTGAAAACATGGTCCGTGGCACTAGCCAACTAAAAGAAGCGGTATTTAAGCACCTTGATAAAGCGTTACATGCACAAGCTGAAGAGACTGTTGGTTTCGTTGATTCTGCAGTTGACCGTATTGTACCTCCAGCTGAAAAAGGTGAAACAGATCCATTAGCGGTCACCGTTGAAACATTCAGTGAATGGATTGTCGATCAGACTCAGTTTAAAGGTGAAATTCCTGACATTGCAGGTATGGAAAAAACCGACAATTTAATGGCCTTTGTTGAACGTAAATTATTTACCTTAAACACCGGTCACTTGATCACCGCATACCTCGGGGTATTAGCCGGTCATGAAACAATCAAAGATTCAATTGAAGATGACGCGATCCGTGCTGATGTTAAAGCGGCAATGCAGGAAAGCGGTGCCGTGCTTATCAGTCGTTACGCTTTTGATCCGACCGCACACGCAGCTTACATCGAAAAGATTCTAGGTCGCTTTGCTAATCCTTATCTACGCGATGAAGTTGATCGTGTTGGTCGCCAACCGATCCGTAAATTAAGCCCACAAGATCGTCTAATCAAACCGTTAAATGGCACATTAGAGTACAACCTACCTAATGATCACTTAATTAAAGGGATTGCTGCAGCTTTCTTATACAAGTGTGATGAAGACCCGCAAGCAGTTGAATTGCAGGCTATGTTCGCAAAAGAGGGTTTGAAAGCAACCTTAGCGCATTACAGTGGTTTAGATATTAATAGCGATCAAGTGGCACGTGTTGAAACAGCTTATCAAGATCTTAAAGCGGCTGAATAATCATCTTAAATTAAAAATAGGGATATCAAAGTTAAAATATCTCTATTTTAATAAAGCAATGTTTTCTAAGTTAAAAAACACCCTTTAATTAAAGATGAACCCAATACATGACGTTATAACCGCCACTTCAAGACTCACAAATCAGCTTCAGCAGCACAGTAAGTTTTCAGTTACGCCCGACTAATTAAGATGTTTTATTGAAAGACGCAATAACTGGATGCTTATAACTGAATAGAGTATATTGCCCACTTTATTCGACTACGCGTTGTTTATTCTAGAGTCGATGCCTGACTATTTTGCATATAGCAACATGCTGAATCATATTGAAGATATAAAAATTATGGCAAAACAGGAAGATGATTTAGATATTATTGATCGATTGAATGAAGCAGGATCAGTGCGCGGATCTGTGCTTACAGCAGTTGCCATCTTTGAGACTTCAGTTGATAGACTTGTTCAACGAGTTTTTCGCAAAGATGATCATGCTGTTAAGTATGCAGTGGAGCCTTTATTAAATACGGCCGGCCCTTTAGCTGATTTAATGGTCCGCTTAAAGTTGCTCTATGCTTTAGGGATTATCTCTCAAGATGTCTATCAAGATATGGAGCGTTTAATCAAATTGCGTGATCAGTTAAATAGGGATAGTCGAGAATTTTCTTTCACTTCCCCTGAGACATTAGAGACAATGAAAAAATTACATGCAATAGAAAAAATGGGGATGGTTCAGTTGGAAATATCACCCGCCGATGAGGATGCTGATATTAACTTTT
Source organism: Psychromonas antarctica (assembly GCF_022267535.1). GTDB lineage: Bacteria > Pseudomonadota > Gammaproteobacteria > Enterobacterales > Psychromonadaceae > Psychromonas > Psychromonas antarctica. The sequence goes on along the minus strand of NZ_JAHNZV010000032.1, from coordinate 6,555 downwards.
ACAATATATATATGGCAAGACAAGAACAAGTTATCCGCTCAGCATTTTCGCTGGCGATTGCAAGTATGTGTGCTGAATTGGAAAAGGATAATCCTCTGATTTAAAACCACTGAAAGTCGTTATACCATTAATCGTATTAGCCATGTGATGTAAATTTCCCCCAGCAAAGATACTTTAGGTTGAGGCGAAAGTTGATGTAAACGGTTATTCCCTTTACGAAACTTTCAACAAAAAATAAGCAATTTTAGCAAGTGAAATAGATCCGCTAGTGATTACGATTGCTATTACACCCTGTTCGCTTTAAAATTCTCTGCTTGCTCGAAAATCTCTTTGTAGATTTCATCACGACTGATTGGTGGGTATTTATATTTAGCGAGCAACAATATCAAAGCAACTTTTAAGCTGGCTTTAATATCATCACGATGGCTCCAATCGGTGAATTGTGCTTTATCATCAACGACCTTTTTAACCTCTTTGGCTAATTCCAAGAGCTTATCTTCAGGGTAATCAAAGTCATATTTCACGGCTAATGATTTTAAAATATCGTAAAAGGCTTTCTCTTCAAAGTTGATGCCTAACTCATCGCCTGAGTTCATCTCTTTTTTAACGCCATAAATCAGTTCAACCATGCTTTCAGAAAAATCTTCCAGTACATTACTGACCAATACATCTTCTTCTTTACGTTCGTTATAGCGTTCAACCAAGGCTTGAAAACGTTTGGAGAAGTCTATGCCTTGCACTTGATTCACTTTTTTAAGCTCGCCAATCGCTTTAGCTAATAACTGCTTAAGTAGCTGGATTTTGGTATTCGGTAGTTTAATTTTGCCGATTTTTTCAAGGTAATCATCATTAAAGATATCAATCTCACCACCACTTTCATTACCGAGTTTAAATATCTCCTCCACACCATCGCTTTGTAGCGCTGCGGCAATCATATCGCGGACTTTTGCATTCATCTGTGCGGTATCAGGTGCTTCGCCTTTGGTTAGCTTAAATACAATAGAGCGCACCGCTAAGTAAAAGTGAATATGATCACGCTCTTTCTGGTTGAATTTTTCACTACCACAACAAATGTCATAAGCTGCTTTTAAACGTTTAACCAAATCCATAAAGCGTTTGTGTTTTTTCTCAGTCACCAACACAAACTCAGCGGCATGATTTAAACAATTTAGTTGCGCAACAGCTTCGCCTGTAAAGTAAGCTGATGAATCAAATAGATGAAACAGTTGAGCAAGCAGATCTAAGTGATTTTTCACCTCGATAACTGAAGCGGCTATATCTTCAAAATTGCTTTCATCGGTTTTGGAATACTGCGCCAAGGCTTTATTCATCGCCGATTTAATACCGATATAATCGACTACTAATCCTTTATCTTTGCCTGCAAACTGGCGATTAACTCGCGAGATAGTTTGAATAAGGCTATGTTTTTGAATCGGTTTATCAATATACATGGTATCTAAAAATGGCACATCAAATCCGGTTAGCCACATATCCACAACAATCGCGATTTTGAAATTGGAATTGGCATTTTTAAACTGTTTATCCAATTCTTTACGCTGATCTTTACTACCAAGCAGATTATATAGTGCTTCAACATCATCTTTGCCGCGCGTCATCACCATTTTGACTCGTTCAGAAGGTGCTGCAACTCGGCCATCGGTGATTGCACGCTGGCGTTCGCTGTCATTGAGTTCAGCTGCATTGTCAGTGTCCACCTCCACAAACCATTCAGGACGCAATAATTTCACTGCTTGGTAAAGCTGATAAGCAATGGTGCGCGAGCTACACACAAACATCGCCTTTCCTGCGACCGTAGCGCCTTCCTCAAGACGTTTTTCATAATGTTCAACAAAGTCACTGGCTAACACGCGAACCCGGTCAGGATCGCCTAAAATCGAATTCATATTCGCCGTGGCTTTTTTGCTTTCCTCTATCTGTAGTTCATTACTGCCTGCATCTTCACATTCTTTATAATAGGCTTCGATTTCACTCAATTTACTATTATTCAAACAAACCTTCGCTGCACGCCCTTCGTAAACAATGCGCACGGTGATTTCATCTTTCACTGATTCGGTCATAGTATAAGAATCCACAACCTGACCAAATACATCTAAAGTGGCATCAACGGGTGTACCAGTAAAACCAACATAGGTCGCATTTGGCAGTGAGTCATGCAGATATTTAGCAAAGCCGTAGGTTTTCTTAATAGTGCCTTTGTCAGTATCAACCACCACTTTTTGGTCGAGATTAACTTGGCTACGATGCGCTTCATCGGAGATACAAATAACATTGTAGCGATCCGTCAAAAGCTCGGTATCTTCGGTAAATTTATGGATAGTGGTTAAGAACAAACCGCCACTGTTACGCCCCTTTAAAAGCTTACGCAGATGGCTGCGGCTTTGTACCGTTTCTATGGTTTGATCACCAATATAAGTTTTAGCGTTGCCGAACTGTTGCGAAAGCTGATCATCTAAATCGGTACGGTCAGTGATCAAGACAATGGTCGGGCTTTTAAACTCGACACTTTTCATTAATAAACGCGATAAAAATTGCATGGTAAAACTCTTACCACAACCCGTTGCACCGAAGTAGGTACCACCTTTACCATCACCAATCGGTTTTTGATGCAGTTTGATATTTTCAAAGAGTTTTTTAGCCGCATAATATTGCGGATAACGTGGCACGATTTTTATCTCTTTTTTGCCCCTTTCGTTATTAGAGTCGGGGAAATAGATAAAATTGCGCATCACATCGCGCAGACGCGCCTTATCGAATAAACCCTGTAACATCGTATGCAGCGAATTAAACCCGTCCTGCGCCACCAACTCATTCCCCGTGACCTTGCCCCAAGAATAAAAGAACTGATAGGGAGAAAACAGGTTACCCATTTTATTATTAACGCCATCGCTGATCACACAAAACGTATTAAACACAAACAGTTGTGGAATAGCGCGGCGATAGCGAATAGTAAGTTGCTCAAAGGCACTATGAATAGTAGCCTGTTCACGGATAGAGCTTTTAAATTCAAAGACCACCAAAGGCAACCCATTGAGATATAAAATACCATCGGGAATACGTTTTTCGCCTGTTGCCCCTTCAATCTCTAGCTGATTAACCATGCGATAGATATTGCTGTCATTGCCACCAGCTGAATAACTCGCTCTATTTTCAGCTGCTATATCAAACTGAAGCTCCGACTCAATAACCTCGTTCCCATGCGAGGCTAATCCCTCGTTCCCATGCGAAGCTAATCCCTCGTTCCCATGCTCCGCGTGGGAATGCAAATTATCGAAATCAACCAACTGAATATACAAGTCTTTCTGCGAGGCGCTACCCGCTTTACTACCCGATTCACGTTTTAATAGAAAGCCATCACTGAGCCATTTACAAAAGGTTTTATTGCTGTCGTACAAATCACTGGCAGGCAAGGTTTCTAATTTGCGAATAATGAATTCAATCTCGCCATCGGTTATGCCTGCATGCTGATAACGCGCAGCTAAAAAAGCGCGCAGATCGTCTTTGATCAACACGTCATGGTTATTACGTTTTAGCTCTGCGCCATTGAGGTGCGGATAACCCTGTTCGCCGAGCAGTTCAATAATCGCTTGTTCTAATTTGGCTTCAGTGAATTTCATTTAATAACGTCCTGTTGTTAACAGCTTTGAGACAACATATTCATGATTAATCGAATTAAGGTATCTTTTTGTTTAGGGTCAGATTCTGCCACTAACAAGGTGAGTGCAGCCAGTGTCGTTAATGACCACTTGACCATTTTCATTAAATAATCGTTTATTTTGATGTAAAAAATCGACAAACAAAAAGGCACCGCTGCGTTTATTACCATCAGAGAACGGGTGATTTTTTACCACAAAATATAATAAATGCGCGGCTTTGCTTTCAATCGTTGGATAAGCAGGCTCACCGAAAACAGTTTGCTCTAAATTACCCAATAAACTTGATAAGCCATCACCTCGGGGTAGAGCAAATAACTCAGTCGCCTCACCTCGGGCAATTAATTGTGCTTTTAGCTCGTTTAGCGCTTGCATAGCTTGAACATGCGTAAGCAGTTCGCCGCCGTTTTGTCCGTTTGGCTCTTCTAATAAACCTTCGTCGTAACGTTGCAACCATAAAAATGTTTGCGTATATCGGCTAACTATTTCAGCCAACCCTTTACCTGTATCGGCGCTAATATCAGATGATATTAATGCTTTATTAATTAAGGCTAAAGCTTGCTCTAACTCTTTGGCGTTTTTATCAAAACGCTGTTGATTAATCGTATAGCCCTGTAATAAATGCTGTTTTAATGTTTTAGTTGCCCATTGGCGGAAACGCGTTCCCTGCTGAGATTTAACGCGATAACCGACAGAAATAATGACATCCAAATGATAATAATCTACTTGATAGGTTTTCCCGTCAGCGGCAGTTGTTGCAAATTTTGCAACAACTGCTTGTTTCTCAAGTTCACCTTCTTTAAATACGTGATTAATATGCCGAGAAATAACAGACTTATCACGACCCAATAAACTCACCATCTGTGCTTGAGATAACCAAACACTTTCTTGATCCATCATTACAGATATTTGTAATGCACCATCTTCGGTTTGATAAATTTCTGTTTTTTCTGTCATTTAATATTCCTTCTCGGGCGAATTTAGAGGCGGTAATGCTTTCAAGTCAATCCGATACGCACTTCGTTCTAAAATGCTCTGAGTTCCCATGCTCTGCGTGGGAATTCAGATTGCACTCTACCAACCGCTATGCATTACCACGCGGAGCGTGGGAACGAGGTGTGAATTTTCTAGTTCCCATGCTCCGCGTGGGAATTCATCTTGCACACTCCCAACTGCTACGCATTACCACGCGGAGCGTGGGAACGAGGTGTGAATTTTCTAGTTCCCATGCTCCGCGTGGGAATTCATCTTGCACACTACCAACTGCTACGCATTACCACGCGGAGCGTGGGAACGAAGTTCTTCTACCAATTTTTATCTATCTCAAGCAGCCCAGCTTCGCCTTGGTAATCTCTTGCACTGGAATATCGCCAATGCTCAGGTAAATCAACAAATCCGCGTTTAACAGGATTATGATGAATGTATTCAATCTTTTGTAACATCATCGCTTCATTCTGAATTAACTCAGGGTGCACGCCCTCTTGCCAAAATTGATATTCACGATCACTTTTATGCGCCTTTTTATAAAACGCCAATTGTTCCAATATTGTTTTCACATTATGTTGCTTTAAATAAGCAAGCAATTGTTGCGCTGTAAATGATTTAAAACGCGTAATATCCTTATCCAGTTGTTCACTTTGTACGATTAGATGCAAATGATTTTCTAAAATAACGTAAGCATGTACCTTTAAACCCTCACGCATTAGAAAGGATAATGAATCAAGTATAATTGCGACGGTTTCTGGTCGCGTAAAAACAGGTATCCAATGCAACACCGTTAACGTAATAAAATGCGGTGCATCGACCTGAGTAATTTTATAACGGCTACGTCCCATTGTTTACTCCTATGCATTACCATGTTCCACTAACTTCTAGGCATTACCACGCAGAGCGTGGGAATTCATCTTGCACACTACCAACCGCTACGCATTACCACGCGGAGCGTGGGAATTCATCTTGCACACTACCAACTGCTACGCATTACCACGCGGAGCGTGGGAATTCTTCTTGCACACTACCAACTGCTACGCATTACCACGCGGAGCGTGGGAACGAGGTTCGGTGGCTGGGATTTGCAGTTCACCGGAAATCAGTTTGGGTAACAGGGTATCGCGGAGTTTGGTTAATTCGATATTTTGAATAGCGCGTTGCTGAATACCCGCATGATAAGTAGATATAATCGCATCAAATTTTTGCAATAATTCTGATGTAGGACTAATAACTTGTAATGAATTAAGTACTTTAGTTGTCATGCTAGGGACGGCGGAACCTACATTCATCATTGTAAAATCAAGAGTTTTTAAATGATAGAAAGAAAATTTAGCAACATTTTGTAACTTAGGGATCGTATAAAACATAGTATCTACGGTCCAAAATGGTTCATTAACATACATAATATTAGTCAGCGTTCCTTTTCTTGGAATAAGTACTGACTCTCCCTCATAAAGATATTTTTCAGCCTTACGCATTAAACCGCCTGATCCATATACTGGATACTTCCCATCATCTAATTTTTTATGATCTTTACCATATTTTACTTCGAGTAGATTACTTAAATCTTTAACCTCCCACCCCAAGGGCACCCAGCCTAGTTTCTCATTAAATTCAAACGCGCTTGGAAAATCGGGATGTGGGAGTGCCGCATTTTCAGACGCTAATCCCTCGTTCCCAGACACCAGCCCCTCGTTCCCATGCTCCTGCGTGGGAATGCGTGCGCTCAATGCTGCTAAACGCTTTGCCGCTTTTGCTTGTAGTTGCTCGGTGAGCTTACGGCTGCATAGTTTGACTTGGGCGGTTAGCCCAATTCAGTCTTTTTTGGAAAGCAAGTCAGCCGTTACTCACTATTTTCTAGATAATTCCATGGCAGGTAATTTTCTGGGTTGGC
>NZ_JAHNZV010000031.1 GCF_022267535.1 Psychromonas antarctica | reverse complement strand
CGGCAATGTTAATTTTATGTTAAATAATAAATGCAATTCAATCAGTGCGTTAACAACTATTTAACGTAAATTAGTTGTGTCTAATATTTAATTACTTATACTTACAAAATTGACTTAGATCAAGCTTTTAATCTCACGCTGAACAAATGAATTTAACAAATAAGAGGGAGGTAAGCAGATGACAGAAAGCATAAATACTTATACCCCCGGATACCTAAAAATCTTTTATCAGGCGTTAGATAGGAGATCCGAATAAAGCACAGCATGAGGGCCTAGCAAACGTCCAGCAGGGCAAACAAAATTGCGAATTATAAATTGGACAGGATTACTTTTGCGATTCTAGCCATACTTGCATATATTTATCGAATAACCGCTCAAAGGTCTTAGAGTCCGATAACTGTTTCACCCTCCCGCCTAAGTATTTTCTAAGAGCCTGTGTATTGCACCCTGATTTTTTCGAGAAAGTGAAATATAAACCCTCTACTGATATTGGCGTTTTTAAGTAGCCTACGCTGTCTTTTAATCCAGAAACTTCAAGTATCGTTAGTCCTTGATAAAGCTCGTACAACACATAATCAAAGCGTTCGGCAATTAACATAGAAAAAGAGCGTTCTGCAGTCGCACTGCTAACAATATCTAAGTTTTTGGCTGCATATTGATCAAAATCTTGTCCAAAACTATTGTTTAATAAGGTACCACCACGTTTATGACCTAAATCATCCCATTTATTAAATTCAAACTCTTTACCTTTAACTACCCATACCACACTAGGAACATTAGTAAATGGCGGAAAAATGTAATCCATGTACTTTTGCCGCTGTTCGGTAATAAACGCGCCAGCTAGCATATCTATCTCACCGTATTTTGCTTCTTTTTGTGCTCTAGCCCACACACCTCGGTTACGCGCATCAACTTTAATTCCAGTACCCATTAATGACAGCTCTAATAGTTCAACCGCCACACCTATTAGTTTACCCGGATGATTCGGATCTCGCCAAAGAATGGGGGGGTATTCTGCATTACCAGTGACCACTAGACGAGTACAAGTTGAAAGGTCTGCATAAGCAGGAGTACTTGCACATAGAAAACTAAATATAAAGGCTAGGAGCTGTATTTTTAGCAAGGTTAATTTCTTCATAATAAGTCCATCTTTAAGCCCCCATAGATGTATCATAGCTTTCCTGCAGGCAATAACAAATGACAGCCTCTATTTCGCAAGCAACTAAACACAGGTTTTAAGGCCCTTTATAATAAAGGTTTATCAAAACCAAAGTGCAGATAAGTTCGATTGGTCGCGATCCGCCCTCTTGGTGTACGTTGTAAAAACCCCTGCTGAATAAGATACGGCTCTAGCACATCTTCAATCGTTTCCTTCTCTTCGCCAATGGCAGCCGCGAGATTATCTAAGCCGACAGGTCCTCCCTGAAAAGTATCCAAAATGGCCATCAGTAGTTTTCTATCCATATAATCAAAACCTTGATTATCCACTTCGAGCATATCCAATGCTTGTTTTGCCACCTCTTCATTAATAACGCTGGCTTTTTTTACTTGCGCGTAATCACGAACGCGTCGGAGTAACCGGTTGGCAATACGTGGTGTACCACGCGCACGCTTGGCGACTTCAATGGCACCTGATTTATCCATACTCAGCTCAAGGTGTATCGCACTACGTAAAACGATATGCGTTAAGGACTTAAGATCATAATACTCAAGGCGTTGTACAATACCAAAACGATCTCGCAGTGGCGAGGTCAAGGAGCCAGCACGCGTGGTCGCGCCGATGAGAGTGAAAGGTGGTAAGTCAAGTTTAATGGAGCGGGCGGCAGGTCCTTCACCAATCATAATATCGAGCTGGTAATCTTCCATCGCTGGATAGAGAATTTCTTCAACCATCGGGCTTAAACGATGTATCTCATCGATAAATAACACATCATTTTCTTCCAAATTAGTTAACAGTGCCGCTAAATCACCTGCTTTTTCTAAAATAGGACCTGACGTTGTTTTGATATTCACAGCAAGTTCGTTAGCAACTATATGCGCCAGCGTCGTTTTACCTAACCCGGGTGGACCAAAAATAAGTAGATGATCGAGTGCTTCTTTACGTTGGCTCGCCGCTTCAATAAAGATTTCCATCTGCGTATTAACTTGTGGCTGCCCTTTGTAATCAGCTAAAAGTTTAGGGCGAATGGCACGATCAATAAAGGTGTCATCGACTTTTAGCGTACCTGAAATAAGACGGTCTTCTTCAATCATTTTTATACCATGCTTTTAAGTGAACGGCGGATTAATAATTCGCAATCCATACCATCCTGATAAACTTGTTGAATAACTTTTTCAGCCACAGCAGGTTTATAGCCTAATGCCACCAGTGCACTTGTCGCTTCCTGTTTGGCATTATCCTTTATAACGCTATTCTCAAAAACTATTTTTTCCGATTCTGGAGTCAATAAATCTGAACCTACCCAGTTTTTAAGCCGATCTTTCATCTCCACCAGCAAGCGCTCAGCAGTCTTTTTGCCCACGCCCGGTAATTTAACTAATGCACTTAGCGCATCGTGATGAATACATTGCACAAACTGATTGGCGGACATACCCGATAAAATAGCAAGCGCCAACTTAGGGCCAACGCCATTAACTTTGATTAACTCACGGAACATGGCACGTTCATGCTTGTCTGCAAAACCATACAATAACTGCGCATCTTCACGCACCACAAAATGGGTATAGATAATCGCTTCCTGCCCAATCTCAGGCAAAGGGTAAAAAGAACTCATAGGTAATTGAATTTCATACCCGACACCAGACACTTCTAATAACACTTCAGGCGGCTGTTTCTCTAATAAAATACCACGTAGTCGACCAATCATTTGACACCTTCTTTAAGTCAGAAATGCTAAGGCAGATAAATCACTAGTCTCGTCACCTTGGCTAAAATAGAAGCGCTAAGCATAGAAAACAACTGAGTAAATATCCAGTGTTATTTTATTTTATAGGCAAACTACTTGGAGCTATAGCTTAAGAGGATAGTTATTCCCTTGCAAGTGTTGTAACGCAGAGCTAATACACAATTAACCTCCCGTAGACAAGCTGAAAAGCAACCATATCCTGCTTTATGAAGCCTTGAATCGGAGCACCTTTCAACTTGCTGATTCCTGCATATTAAAGCAGCTTAGGTATACAGCTTAATTAATCGCTTTAATCACAACCACGATCGAATCTTTGACTCAAAGACGAACAGCAATATGCCCGCCCAGATGAACAAAAAGGTAACCGTTTTAATTAAGCTCAATTGTTCGCCATAAAAAACCACCGCAAACATAAACAATAGAGAGGGCGCTACATACTGGAAAAAACCCAGTGTAGAAAGTTTTAACCGTAAGGCGGCTTGGCCAAAAAATATTAGGGGAAGTGCAGTAACAACGCCGGCAAACATCAACCAACCATTTAACGACCAACTGTTGCCTAGCATATTTGCGCTCTCTGTCTGTGCGACATAAAGCATATAATAAAGTGCCACAGGAAAAATCAGTAAGGTCTCAATAAACAGACCGGTGAGGGCTTCAATTTTAATTTTTTTACGTAGTAAACCGTAAAAAGCAAAACTCAGAGGTAATACCAATGACACCCACGGCAGTTCACCTAGCTGCTGCACTTGCACAAGTACCCCCATCAGGGCTAGCGATACAGCAATCCACTTAATACGACTTAATGATTCATTTAAAAAAACCACCCCTAACAGCACATTAATAATCGGATTGATAAAATAGCCTAAACTCGCATCTAACATCCGTCCATTATTAATGGCCCAAATAAATACTATCCAGTTGGTGCTAATTAGTAAGGAGGTCACAAACAAGAAAGCAAGCTTTTTAGGCGATTGGAAAACGCGCACGACCTTCTGCCAGCCACCAAGAAAAGAGAGAATAATAGCGGTCACAATAAGAGACCATATAACGCGATGCGCTAATATTTCATATACGGGAATAAAAGCCAAATACTTAAAGTAGATAGGCGCGAATCCCCATGTGAGGAAAGCACCAAGGGCATACAAGAATCCAATATGAGTTTCCGATAACGACTTCATTTAAACCTCAGAGAACAATAATAAAATAACAATAAGTAATAGCAAACCTTAGCTTAGAATGTTCAAAACGCGGCAGTACAACTTATCCCACACTGAGATAATTACCGGAAACGTCCGCGCACCGTTTTTTTGACTTGCCCGGACATTGCCACCAGCGACTGCGCTGTATGAGCGTGACAGATAGCCACCGCCAACCCGTCGGCAGCATCCGCTTGCGGGCGACCAGAAAGTTTTAAAAGATGCACCACCATCTGTTGCACCTGCTCTTTAGTGGCGCCTCCCATCCCCGAAACAGCTTGCTTTATTTGGCGAGCCGAATATTCGCAAACATAGAGATCAGCTTGTGTCGCCGCGACAATCGCAGCTCCGCGGGCCTGCCCTAGTTTTAACGCTGAATCTGGATTTTTAGCCATAAAAACTTGCTCGATGCCAAATTCTGTTGGCTGATACTGTTTAATAATTTCGCTAATACCATTAAAAATCATGTCTAACTTAGGCGCGAGTGTATCCCCTTTCGTGCGAATACAACCACTGGCAATATAGATGCAGCTACTGCCTTTTTGCTGGATAACCCCATACCCAGTGATGCGAGAACCGGGGTCAATACCGAGAATAATGCTCACTAAAAAAACCTCAGAGTAGGCCCCAAAAAGAAGCGCCTACTGTACTCTTTGCAGTTGATCAGTGCAAAATAATCAGTCGCTAAATTTTATTTATTGGCTTAATATTTTTCTTTACAAAATGACTTTCTAAAAAACGATTACACAATCCCGCCACATTTTCTTCTGGTGATAAAACAAAGTTAATAAATGCCTGAGTGATAGGCGATAAATGTTTACTCTCATGATGTACCAGATACCAGCTTTTAATCAGTGGAAACCCTTCAATATCAAGTTCGACTAAGCTAGTCGTAGCAAGCTCTAGCGTCACGCTATGGCGTGAAAGTGCTGATATGCCTAAACCCGCCATGACTGCTTGTTTGATCGTTTCACTGCTTCCTAACACCATATTAGGCTGCAGCGCCAACTTATGCTGTTGTAAAAAATCTTCTAACGCTTTGCGTGTGCCCGATCCCTTTTCCCTGAAAATAAATGCGTAGTGAGATAGTTCACTCAATTTAATATTTCTTTTACCTGCTAAAGGATGATCTGGGCTAGCAACAATAACAATCGGATTATCAACAAAAGGATGATAGGTTAATGCCATAGATTCAGGCACTAATCCCATAATCACCAGATCATCTTTATTGTCCTGCAGACGTTGAATCATCTGCTCTCGATTAACAATATCGAGGTCCAGATTCACATTTGGATAACGTTTATGAAAAGCACCCAACAGATGTGGCGTAAAGTATTTAGCACTGCTGACCGCCGCTAGATGAAAGCCCCCCTCGAGATCGCCTTTGAGTGCACTTAAGGTCATATCAATACTATCAAAACGAGCAAAAAGCTCATCACAAAAACACTTTAATTCTTGCCCGGCAGGTGTCAGAAATAGTTTTTTGCCTATTTTTTCAAATAAAGGGAGATCCAGATTGCTCTCTAGCTGTTTAAGTTGAATACTGACAGCAGGTTGAGTTAGCCCTAATAAGACGCTGGCTTTAGTGTAATTCATTGTCAAAGCCACTTGCCGGAAAACCTTTAACTGATGTAATGTTGCGCGCATAATACAACCATAAATAAATTTTATAGTTTCGATAATATATATTAATTTTAATTAATACAATTAATCAACTAGCATAATCTCAACTTATCGACAATAGTGATTAATACAGATCCACATAACAGTCGATTCGAAGGAGAACAGCATGGCAGCAACGGATAAGTTAATCGCGGGATATCAACGTTTTCGTGAAGGGTATTATCAACAAAATAAAGAACAGTTACTGAAATTGGCAGAGCAGGGGCAATCCCCGAAAATAGCGATTGTTTGCTGTTCCGATTCCCGAGTTGATCCGGCCATTATATTAGACTGTGATCAGGGCGATCTATTCGTGATTCGCAATGTAGCTAACTTAGTTCCACCATGCGAAAGCTCCGACAGTTTTCACGGTACAAGTGCGGCGTTAGAGTTTGCTGTCAATGAGCTGCAGGTTGAAAGTATTATTGTGCTCGGGCATACGCAATGTGGCGGCATAAAATCGCTAATGGACAGAGAACCGCAAGCGCTGCCAGAAACATTTATATCAAAATGGATGAAGCAGCTGGAGAATGTTCGCCACGAGATATTAGCGAACCAACAGGGTGTCGATAAAGAGCAACAATATAACCTCTGTGAGCAACAAGGGATAACCCAGTCATTGGCTAATTTAATGACCTTTCCATGTATACAAAAGCGTGTTGCTGTCGGGTCGCTACGACTGCATGGCTGGTATTACGATCTAAACAGTGCCGAGCTATTCGCCATGCAGGCTGATAGCGATCTATTTCAAAAAATAAGTTAATTCATGATTCACCTTGTTCACAGTAGATAGTGAACAAGGTGTTATCAACCTTCGTAGGCTAAAAACTCCATAATCTGATCCATATTCAGATTAAAGTCATCGGCTCGTACACATTTGACAATCAATTCTTCCTGAGTAATCGATAAGTCGATATTATTACCCATCTCAAAGCTTTTCGGTCCGAGACTATAGAATGTTCTCACTTTAGGTCTGATTGGATCTTCACGATTCTGGCTTTCAACAATCGCCAACCTATTTGAATCGAGCTGCACTATCGCACCAACAGGATAAACTCCCATACACTGGATAAATTTATCTACCAACATTAAATCAAGATGGTTGCTCTGTCCTAAGCTGCGTAAAATACTGAACGCTTTGACCTGAGCGTAGCCTTGTTTATAACAGCGGCTAGACGTCAATGCATCGAAAATATCACAAATAGCGATCATCCTTCCGTAACTTGATATCCCCTCCCCTTGCACACCATTTGGGTAACCCTCTCCATTTATTTTTTCATGGTGAAGCGCAGCAACTTCGAGGCTTAACGGACTAATATCCGGTGTTTTTTTGATGATTTCAATGGAATGACTGGCATGTGATTTCATAACGTCAAACTCAGCATCGGTCAATTTACCGGGCTTATTGAGAATCGCATCAGGCACCTTAATCTTACCAACATCATGCAAAAAAGCGCCAACCGCCAATTCGCGAATAATTCCTATCTCAATATTAAGGTGAAAAGCAAAAATACTGATGAGTACTGAAACGGCAACCGAATGCTCCAGTAAATACTCATCTTTATGACGAATATTTAACACGCAAGCGAGTGCATCGGGATTATTAAAGATAAGTTCAATAGACTGATCAGTGATACTGCTGACTGATTTTAAATCTAATGGGTTATTATTTTCAGCATCATGAAATAATTTTTTCTGAATATTTTTTGACTGATCAAAAATACGACGGGCTTTCATAACGTCTTGTTGAAAAGAACGCTCTTTTTTAGCTTTTATTTTTTCGACCGGTTTTGCCGCTTCTGCATTGACACTTTTACTTAAATCAACCAATACGCGTTCGATCCCTTTTGCTTTGAACCCCTCAATAATCACTTTGTTTTTAATAATACCCGTTTCAGTCAACTGAAACTTGCCCTTTGGCTTCGTAATGTCCAAAACGTACATACCAACAAAAAGATCTGATAGATTCTTTTCAACTATCATGTACTGATGCTCCAGATTATATGCTCTATATCCGCCGGGTATGTCACTTAGAAAACAAGGTCGGTCTTTTACAAAGAATACGATTTTTATGTAATTATTTAGTGTAAATCAGTAACGGAGAAACAACGCTTTAAAAAAGTGGAATGAGACTCAATAAGTGATTACATTTAGCAATTTTCGCACCGCTACGGCATTAACTTTAATTGATAATGTATGCTATTTACTAATATTACACCTATTATTATTAATACGAAAAACAGCCGCAATTAATCGCTAACTCGCTCACAAACTTATATAAAAAAACTTATTTTATATAACTAATCACAGAAATGAAGAGGGATAATTTAGTCGTTAAGAGTGCTATAACTAATAGGGGAAGGCAAACATCAAAAGTCTATACGATGATTGACTAAATTCACAACGGAGTTTATATGGGATGGGGCATTGTTAATGCCCCATCCTGACATGAGATTTACGCTTGCTCTTTTTTCTCTTCTTTGAGAACCGCAATATTTAGCTCCGCCAATGCAGCTGGATTTGCAAAACCAGGTGCATTCGTTAATGGGCAAGCAGCTGAAGCTGTTTTCGGGAAAGCGATCACTTCCCGAATTGAGCTGGTACCGGTCATCAACATAATTAAACGGTCTAAACCAAATGCCAGCCCTGCATGTGGAGGCGTACCATATTTTAAGGCCTCAAGCAGGAATCCGAATTTATCTTGTGCTTCTTCATCACTGATATTTAAAATACGGAAAATAGCTGCCTGCATATCTTGCTTGTGAATTCGCACACTGCCGCCGCCTAGCTCACAACCATTTAACACCATGTCGTAAGCATTCGAGATAGCACCGACAGGGCTTGCTTCAAGCTCTTCGACAGTCATATTAATAGGCGCTGTAAATGGATGATGTAATGGCGTTAGAGATCCATCTTCAAGCGCTTCAAACATCGGGAAATCAATAACCCAAAGTGGCTTCCACTGTGCGCTAATCAATCCCATATCTTCAGCTACTTTCAGACGCAATGCACCGATCGCTTCGCTAACAATATTAATTTTATCAGCACCAAACAAAATGATATCGCCATCTTGCGCATTGGTTCGCGCTAATAGCTCAATCACAATCGCTTCATTTAAGAACTTGGCAATTGGCGACTGCACACCGTCAATACCTTTAGCAACTTCATTGACTTTCATCCAAGCCAGCCCTTTCGCACCATAAATAGTCACGAACTTGCCATATTCATCGATATTTTTACGAGAAAGCTTAGCGCCTCCCGGCACACAAATAGCAGCAACACGACTCTCTGTATCATTAGCTGGATCGGAGAATACTTTAAATTCTACCTCTTTGACTAAATCGGCAATATCAACCAGTTCAAAATCGATACGCAGATCCGGCTTATCACTACCAAAACGACGCAGCGCATCGGCATAGGTCATTTTCGGGAAAGTCCCTAAATCAACATCAAGCATCTCTTTGAAGAGGTTAACAATCATCTCTTCGCTGATGGCCATCACCTGATCGGCAGACATAAATGACGTTTCAATATCGATTTGGGTGAATTCTGGCTGGCGGTCGGCACGCAGATCCTCATCACGGAAACATTTAACTATCTGGTAGTAACGATCCAACCCGGACATCATCAATAACTGTTTAAACAACTGTGGTGACTGTGGCAATGCAAAGAATTGACCTTTATGAGTACGGCTAGGTACTAAATAATCGCGCGCGCCTTCAGGAGTTGCTTTGGTTAAAATCGGCGTTTCTACATCCAAGAAACCGTTCTCATCTAAGAAACGACGCACAAAGCTACTCACTTTGGCGCGGAACTGCATACGTTGCGCCATTTCAGGGCGGCGTAGATCTAAATAGCGGTAACGTAAACGCTGTTCTTCAGAGTTCTTTTGATTACTATCAAGCGGCGATGGCTCTGCGCGGTTTAATATTTCTAATTCAAGCCCCAGTATTTCGATGCCACCGGTGGTCATCTCTTTGTTTACTTGACCTTCTGGGCGCGGACGCACTAGCCCTTTTATTTTGATACAAAATTCATTACGCAACGTCGTCGCAAGGGCTGTCGATTCGGCGGTATCCGAATCAAAAAAAACTTGTACGATACCGGCGCGATCACGCAGATCCAAGAAGATAACTCCGCCTAAATCACGTTGTTTGTTTACCCAACCTACTAATTCAACTTCTTGACCAATGACAGCTTCCGTCACTTCACCACAATACATAGTGCGCATTATCGATTCCTGTTTTAAATACGAGATAATATAATTGCGTCATTATAACCCTAAGCAACTCACAATTGCGAGTTTCAGCGTAGCTCAAGCCCTTTAAAACAACGGCATATTTGGCCTTAACTCATGGGTATATTTTAAAGTCCTATCGGCAAACAAATAAAATGCTGATCATCTCGTTTAATTTAAGTAAAATAGGTGCTTAAAAGTTCTAGAGCAGGCCACAGCGATGAGTCAAACCGATAATATCTACAGCAAACCGCTTACTCAAGTCGATGGGTTTACCTTCGACGAGCAGGTTGTACAAGTGTTCCCCGACATGATCAAACGGTCGGTACCTGGTTATGAAAAAATTATTCACATGATTGCCATGATCACCGAGCGCTGCGCCGTAGAAAACAGTAATCTTTACGATTTGGGCTGTTCGCTTGGCGCCGCCACCCTTTCTATGCGCCGTGGTCTTAATAATAAAAAAGGTTGCCAAATTATTGCTGTCGACAATTCAGCGGCGATGGTTGAGCGCTGCCAGCAATATATCCACGCTTATAAATCAGACACCGCTGTCGCTGTGCTTTGTGATGATATTTGTAATATCCAGATTGAAAATGCGTCGGTAGTTGTGTTGAATTTCACCCTACAATTTTTAACTCCAGAAAAGCGCTTAACACTATTGACCAATATTTATAACGGGCTATTACCCGGTGGGGTCTTGGTTTTATCTGAGAAATTTTTATTTGATGACTCTGTAAGCCACCAGCTATTAATCGATCTTCATCTCGATTTCAAACGCAGCCAAGGCTACAGCGAACTAGAAATAAGCCAAAAACGCTCTTCACTGGAAAATGTATTAATTTCCGATACCCTAGAGGCCCATTTTGCACGTTTAAAAACTGCAGGATTTTCCCATAATAATCTTTGCTATCAGTGTTTCAATTTTGGCTCAATTATCAGTATCAAATAACCGCTTAAGGCTCTCCATGATCGACTTTACAAACTTTTACAGCATTATCGCTAAAAACCGTTTAAGCCATTGGCTACGAGTGTTACCGACACAACTCTATGAGTGGGAAAATAATCAAGTACACGGAAAACTGCCGAGCTGGGTGCGTATATTAAATAAATTCCCAGATATCAAAACAGCTAATATAGAGCTTAAAGAGCGCGTAAAAATCGGCAGTGCTGGTGAACTTTGTAAGGGCGAAAGCAAAAAACTACAGAGCTTGCTGCAAAAGTTTCATCCTTGGCGTAAAGGTCCTTTTGATATTTATGGCATCCACATTGATACCGAATGGCGCAGTGATTGGAAATGGGACAGAGTGCTGCCTCATATCAGTCCACTTAAATATCGTTATGTCTTAGATGTCGGCTGCGGTAGTGGTTATCATATGTGGCGTATGCGTGGTGAAGGCGCACAGTTTGTGGTCGGCATCGATCCCAGTGATCTCTTTTTATGCCAATTTGAAGCGATACGCCATTTTGCCAATAAAGATCAAAACGTTAATCTGTTACCTCTGGGGATTCAGGAGTTGCCTAAACTAGAAGCCTTTGACACCGTCTTTTCCATGGGTGTTTTATATCATCGTAAATCGCCGATGGATCATATCACCCAGCTTCAAGATCAACTGGTCGAAGGTGGCGAATTGGTGCTGGAAACATTAGTCATTGCAGGAGATGAAAACGCGGTATTAGTACCACAAGATAGATATGCAAAAATGCGCAATATCTGGTTTCTGCCTAGCGCAGCGGCATTAAAGCTGTGGGTTGAAAAGTGCGGCTTTGAAGATGTTCGTATTGTCGATATAAACGATACTCTCACAGGTGAACAACGCAGTACCGCATGGATGACTAATGAATCGTTAGAGGATTATTTAGATCCCAAGGATCCAAGCAAAACAGTAGAAGGTCATCCCGCGCCAAAACGTGCGTTACTGATTGCCAAAAAAGCAGCAAAAACGCTTAGCTAACCCAGCAAGCTGAGTACAGATTGTGGAGATGCATTGGCCTGCGTCAACATACTGGTACTTGCTTGTTGCAATATTTGAGATTTACTCATTTTACTTGTTTCTAAGGCAAAATCAGCATCCTCAATACGTGAGCGGCTGGTAGACGTTGATTGAGCATTTAACTCATTAACGCTAACGGTTGCATATAAGCGATTTATTGAAGCGCCCACACCTGCCCGTTGCTCACTAATATAACTCAGCGCCTTATCAATTTTATCAATCACAGCACTGGCATCGACAGTGACATCAATGTCATTTAATCCCAGAGCATCAGTATCGATACGCGATAGGGAAACTGATATTTTTTCACCACTGTTCGCCCCCACTTGTAAATTGTATTGTGCAGTTAGTAATGGGTCATTAACCTTTCCCTTGGTCGGTAACTCAACATCGAATCCCGTCATCGGCGTTAATGTAAGATTAACATCATCAGCAATCACAGCTCGACCATCAAGTGTCGCTTCGTTATCAACATCGGCCCCGCCAATGGCGCCAGTATCTTCATTGCCAAAGTTAAAATTTGCCTGCATAAATGCACTGCCAGCACCTCCGGAAAAATCAGTGATAAACGCCGCTTCATCAGCCCAACTGACCAAGCCATCAGTTTGTAATTTAGTTAACGCCGTATCTAAATTAGAGCCACTTTCGCTTAGCTCGAGCATCAAATCCTTTATCCCTTCCCCGCCATTATTCTTAATATCTTCATGAAGGTAACGTACTGCAGCGTAACTCGTACTGTATTGCAAACTACTGCCATCCCATCCCGCGCCGGTTGTATTGGCTAACTCACTGGCCATTGCATCAAAGTCAGTTGAATCAAAATGAGTGCTATTAGGGTCGATAGCAATAAGATCATTATAAACCCGCTCATCTGCACCGTGAATAAGCTCGGCGGCTCCCTCAGTAAACCATTTTGAGTCAGAGAAACTGCCCATATTCATAGAGCGTCCCATCACCGCATGCACCATCTCATGTGCGACAATGCGATCACTGTAAAATGGTGCTTTACCACCATCACCGGCAATCCCTTTTTCGAAATCGCTCATATCAATTGTTAAAATTTGGTTATCAATTTTACCTGTAATAGCATTGGGAGTCCCACTCACTGAAGCAAGAATGTCGGGATCGGCAGTATCTGACAAATCTATTTTAAGTGTAGCGCCATCACCTTTAATGCCTAGTTGTTCAAAAATTCGCTGCTCAGAGTTTGCAAACCAGGAACTAAATAAACCATCAATAACGGCTTGTTTATCAACATCGCTTTGCGGGGTTAACTCTCCGCGTTGAAACAATTTAGTACCATTAAACTCGGTAGTTTCCGCAATCGAATTGATTTCTTGACTGAGTGCATCAATTTCAGATTGAATCGCTTTACGGTTTTCAGTGGAGTAGGTTTCATTGGCAGCCTGCACTGAAAGTTCGCGAATACGCTGCAAAGAAGTGGTAACTGATTCTAATGCGCCATCAGCCGTTTGCAGAGCAGAAACACCATCATTGGCATTACGAATGGCTTGATTGTAACCGTTGATTTGAGAGGTCATACCAGAGGAAATTGATAAACCCGCAGCATCATCACGCGCACTATTAATGCGTAGCCCTGATGAGAGCCGCTCCATCGCCTGATTACCAGCACTTTGTGAGCGATTAAGCATGCGCTGTGCAAATAATGATGATGTATTGGTAATGACTGAATGGGCCATATGCAATTTCCCTAAAAATCCAAGACAAAAAACAGTAACGTTAATCAACCTTGTCGAATCAACCTTGTCGGCGACAATGAAGAAATCTTTAGCATTCATTACAATTTAAATTAAATTTAGAGTTTGGATAGCCGATTTTTTAGAAAAGTGTTTTTTAACCTGTTTATGTGACCCTTAAAATTTCTGTTATGATAAATACCGCTCTCGTCAATTTAGGCTTAGGCCAATCGTATTGGATAGATATTTACTTAGATAACTAAAAAGAAAAAACTTAGCATCAATAAAACACTTTAGCAGATACAAAAAATTTAACGCCAAAAGTCAGCATGCCCTAACAAGGGGTAATTTTATTTCAGGTTGGTCAATGGATAAACAAACTTTTTTAACCCGTTTTTTGTTACATAATCCATTATCAGGGTCTAGCGGAGATGGGTCTTCCCCTGCCCTTATCAATCAACAGGAGTTAAAAAAAGCGGCGGTTTTGATCCCCTTAGTGAAACGCCAAAATGGCCTGAACATCATCTTCACAGAGCGTGCCCTAGCGCTACGTCATCATCCAGGACAGGTCAGTTTTCCGGGTGGCAAACATGAACAATCCGATCCCAACCTACTGTATACCGCAGTGCGTGAAACTCAGGAGGAAATTGGTATTTTCCCGGAGCAGATCGTTGTTTTCGGCCGATTGGCGAAGCTAACGACAGTAAGTGGCTTTATAGTGACCCCTTACTTAGGGTTTGTTGAAAGTGATCATTCAATAGTAATTGATCCACAAGAAGTTAAAACTGTATTTGAGGTACCGCTGGCATTTTTACTGAACAAAAAGAATACTTATTTACGCCATCTAATCGCCAATAAAAAACGCCATTTCAGCTATTGCATTCCCTACCGTAACCGCTTTATTTGGGGGGCAACCGCACAGATGTTAGTGAATTTACAGCACCATTTAGATGATTGAAAATTTTTAAAAGTCCCATTGCTAAGTAGCAATTCGCTTCAATATCGCATTTCTGCTTTACAAAATAACATTATGATTTTTATCGGAATAAGATTGGGTACACGGGTTTTATAGGCCCTAAAAATGAAGATGAGATCCTAAAATGATAGATAAACAAAGTAAAACAAAAACCGCGTATTACCGCCGACTACTGGTTGCTTATTTAATCGACACGGGAGTCAATACTCCACCACTCATTTTAGGCGCAACAGGGATGGCGAGGCGTACTTTACAAGATACCATTAAAGCCCTTGCTGAATTAGATATAGAGTGCGTGGATACTGGTGGCACAATCAATAAAAGCTATTCAATCAAGTCATGGGGAGCTATCAATAGCAGTTGGATTGAAGATAACTTAGAGCAGGTAAAAGATGTTTTGGGGTTGCTAAGCAAAGAGTCTACCTAGAAAAGATGAACAGCAGATCCGAGTTTTTATATCTGCTGTTTTGCTGTCTACTAAATCAAATCAGTGAGCGCATTAATCACCATTTGATGATCTTCTTCCTGCGGAAGGCCAGAAACGGTAACCACACCAACTAAACCACAGTTTTTTATTCTGATTGGGAATGCGCCACCGTGTGCACAATACTCATAAGCATTAATATGCATCTGTTGTTCAAACTCTCTATTTTTAGCTTTATTGTATTGGCCAATATAATAGGTGCTGTGGCCAAAACGTAAAACAGTGTCCCGTTTGCGCTTTATCCAATGACTATTATCCACCTGAGTACCGGGCATGGCATAACTAAATAGAATCTGATTAAAGGCGTACACCTCAATGGCAACAACGGCATTTTTATCCTCCGCTGTTTTTTTTAATTTACAACCTAACTGCCATGCTGTGTGATTGTTAAAGAGATCAAACTGTAATTCGCTTTCCTGAGCTAATAAATCAGCTAATAAATAAGGTGTACTCATGAGTTAACCTTCATTTTTTTCCCTAAACGACTGCTTTCCATCGCCAGTTCTATCAGTCTAATATTCCACAGTGCATCCTCTGCTGATACGGGCGGTTGAGATCCACAATGGATAGCATCTGCCATCTGTAGGTAAAAATGTTGGTAACCACCACATTCGCTTACCAGTGGCTGCTCTGACTCTGCAAAATAGAGGTGACCGTATTGTTCTTGCTGCTCTTGGCCCCAGTCAACCGTATTCGGCAAAATACCCGCTTTTAATTTTTGTTCCTGCGGATCCAATCCTAACTTTCTATAGCTTCCCAGATCCCCCTGAATATTAAATCGCAAGTTGGGTCCCGCGCAGAATAACGAAGCATTTAGCAACGCAAGCTTATCTGGGTAGTGCAAAGTTAGATTAAAATAATCAATATTAGTTGATCCTTCGCGCATCATTTCACACTGTGCAGTAATAGCTTCCGGCAAACCAAACAATTGTAATGCTTGGTCTATCAGATGCGGCCCCAAATCGAATAATATACCACCGCCATCTTGTGAGGACTCACGCCAACGTTGCAGCACGGTGGGCCGGAAACGGTCAAAATGAGATTCAAAATGTTTAATTCCACCCAGTTTATTTTCTGCTATTAATTTTTTAACCGTCAAAAAGTCACCATCCCAGCGGCGGTTGTGGTAGACACTTAAGATCAGACCTTTTTCTTTCGCTAAGGCGATCAAAGCCTCACCATCGGCGATTTTAGTCACAAAAGGTTTTTCTAATATGACATGTTTATTATTTTCCAGTGCCAATTTAGCGAGTGAAAAATGTACATCATTTGGCGCGGTAATAATCACTAACTGAGCGTCACTATTTTGCAACATCTGCTCTGCTGTAAAATAATGCGCTGCATTGGGCCAGTCTTGCTTAACGACTTGCGCTTGAGAGCTGCTAATGGCAGACACCTCAAATTCAGGTAGTGCATCCACAAAAGGAAGATGAAAAGTTTTTGCAGAGAACCCATAACCAACGATGGCCGTTTTAATCATACGCGCATCTATTTTATTACCCATTTTGCTCTCCTTTATTGTTTTCGTTGACGACCAGCAGCTCTATTCCCAGTTGGTTAATCAAAGTAAACAGCCTCTGAGCGGGGTATTGGTCTGTAATGATGGTATCTATCTTATCTAAAGCGCAAATACGGTGGAAATTCTGCTGCTCAAATTTACTACTGTCACACACCAAGATAACCTGCTGCGCTTGTCGGATCATGGTTTTTTTGATATCGGCTTCTTCTTCACTGGACGTTGACAGGCCCGATTCAGACAGTGCACAGACACCTAAAAACAGTTTGTTAACTTGATATGTTGATAATTGTTTAACTGCCTTAGGGTCTAAAATAGCTCTGTGGTAATGATTTAGCTTTCCGCCTAACAGGTGTACATTGATGTTTTCCTGCTCGGCTAATAATGCCAAACAATCAATAGAGTTAGTCACCACCGTCGCAGGAATGACTAAATGTGCTGCCATCGCCGTTAAGCTTGTTCCGCTATCAATAATAATAAAGTCATTTTCATTGACCAAATTTGCAGCTGCTTTGCCCATCGCGACTTTAGCCGCACTCATCTGTTCCCGTTGCAAGTAGGGTAATACTTTGCCCTGTACGGGGACTAATATTGCGCCGCCACGAATTCGTTGTACATCCGCTAAGCTACCGAGTTTGATTAAATCACGTCGCGCAGAGTCTCGAGATATATCAAAATGTTGACATATCTGTTCACTGGTCAATTTTTTACGGGCTAACAGTAATACATGCTGAGCGCATAAACGTTCTTCTTGAGTCATTACAATATCACTTAAAAAACCTTAATAATGCATAACACATTACAGTAAAAGCGGCTAAATTAATATTATTTCTGAAAAAATGATGAGTGACTTAAAATAACTTACGCAATATCAAGCGGTATGTACTGCTGTTATAGCATTTCAATTAACACAAATAACTGTTTAAGTTCGTATCGCAAAAGTATCACTTGTGAATTTGATAAACATCAAAAGGACTTGGCAAGCAAAATGAACAGAGATCTTCAAATAACATTCCTAATTCACCTTAAAATACAGCGATATCAAAGAGCATTAATGTTAAAATTCGCTTATCTTAGCCATTTTTTATGAGTATCAGAAGCCCCTTTATCTTTTAAAAATGGCGAATGTAAACATATTATCCTTCACAAGGAATGCCCTCGTCATGATGGTGAAAAGCATCTTATTTCTATTTATTTCACTGCTTGTTCAAATGCAGTCATCATCTTTTGCTGATGAAATAAAACCTTATATATGTGGATTAGCCAGTGGTTACCCACCCTATCAATTTAAAGATAAAGATAATAAAATTGCAGGTTTAGACGTCGATATTATACGTTTAGTTTTTCAAGCAGCAGAAAAACAATTACAACTACAGCAGATGGATTGGGATGACGCTATCGCTACATTACGTTTCACCCCTAATTTAGATTGCATTGCTGGCATGGAGAAAAATAGTATAAGGGAAAAGTTCTTTGATTTTACCTCACCTTACTACAGCAGAAAAATAGTGATCTTTGCACTCAGAAGTAGTCACAATATTACTAAAATAGAAGATTTAATAGGCCATAAAATTACCGGAGACAAGCACTCATCTGTAGAGTTTTTCTTAGAAAAAAATAACTTGCGAAAAAAAATACGGATTAAATCAACAAAAAGCAAAGAATTATCCATGCGTTTATTACAAAGTGGTGAATTTGTTGCCATGATCGCTCCTAAAGCAGTGGGTCTTTATCTTGCTAAAGAACTCCATGTTGATATTAAAATTATTGCTGAAATGGAAGTGGGTAGTCCCGTTAGCATTGCCGTAAAGAAAGGAAATATTGAGTTATTAGCTATACTTGAAAACGCATTACAAGCACTAATGGAAAAAGGTGAAATTATTAAAGGCGTTGGTAAGTGGTTAAACATGGATCAGGATTCCGCTTTCATTACGCCAGAAGATAGTCATAAGTATCTGTTTGTTGATCATTCCGAAATTTAAATGGGAGGGCCAATTCTAAGCCACAAGATCCATCTTAGATTAAGCGAAGTAAGATCTAATAAGCCCGCCAACATTAAATTTTACAATGCCTTTTTTGTATCGTCACGTGTTCATTTACTGATCACAACTTGATTTTTATTTTATCTGTTATATAGTGCCTGCCAGCAAGAAATAAAGCCTTTTGTTTACATTCTCCATAACGTTGTTTTATTAATAATACCTCGCTCTGTAGTCTTTAAGTGCCAGTCTGTTTTTATGCTATGCAAGCCTTCCAAGGCAATTTCACATTAAAATAACAGGATATTATTATGTCTAACAAAGTACAAGGAACCGTTAAATGGTTCAACGAAGGTAAAGGTTTTGGTTTTATCGAGCAAGCGTCTGGTCCAGATGTATTTGCTCACTTTAGCGCGATCGCTAACGAAGGTTTCAAAACTTTAGCTGAAGGCCAGAAAGTAGAATTTACTTTGACTCAAGGTCAAAAAGGCCCACAAGCAGAGAATATCGTAGCACTTTAATTGGCTATGGAATTTCAGCCCTGATATTGGGCTAAATCAATATTGGTAAATGGCAAACCTTTACGGGGTTGCCATTTTTTTGTCCGTTGAAAAGTGACTTTTTTTGGCCGCCACCGCCGTCATTGATTTGCAACTGTGACTAGCTGCTTTTAGTACGTGGAAATAGTGTCAGCTTTATTACTTGACCTCAGTTCTGGATAATGGAAGCGAAATCAGATTAAATATCAACAAGTTAAAAAACATATTATACAGTGCTGTTAGTTTTGCGTAGTTCAAGGCGAATCATCGCAGCAATAACTGGTTATTGGCAGATGATTTAACGCAGAAATACGCGTAAATAACGGTACTGTATCGTTTAGCTTATCCAGAATTGAGGTTAATTATCACCATCATAATTACAGCTAGAAAATCCAAAAGGTAAATATGCAGGACACCAACGGATGCTCGCAGTCAGCAAAGGAATTAAACCCACAATGCCCCACCAACTTTGAAAATAGAAACCCGCGCCAACTATTACTAACCCGACGACAAGACGTAAAATACGATCAACCCCACCAACATTCTTTTTCATAACAGCCCCTCATTTATTTGCCGCTCAAACTCTAACCATAGACCTAACTCGGTGTTTGATACAGGGCGATACGCGAATAAACCCGTTGTAGATAATGTTTCGTTTCATCATAGGGGAGTTTGACCATTAAACGCTCATAGACAGCAGTTGCAGAAAGCTTATTAATCACGATAGCGGCCTGACGAATATTACGAGAACCATTCTCGTTAAAGGCGCGAGCAACATTGCCAGCACCGGTATTATATGACGCAATAGTACAATAAAGACGGCTGCGTTTATCGGTTATCGCTCGCAGATAACGCTTATCGAGAATGCTTAAATAAGCACTACCTGTCTCAATATTGATGGCCGCAATATAGAGGTCTTTTTTATCCATCGGCCGATCAATATTACGCAGCAGTTTGTTAACATCATGCCCCGCAGTTGTGGGCACAATTTGCATTAAACCATATGCGGGAACAGCCGATTTGGCTAGCGGATCAAAAGCCGACTCAGAATGCATAATAGCCATCACCAATGCCGCCGGCACAGCAAAATTTTGACTCTCTCTTTCAGCAAAAGATGCATATTTTGCGGCGCGTTTGGCTAAGAGGTGTTTTGCTAGAGTGACTGTATATAATACGATTTTTTTATCCTGCTCAGCGCGTTCTCTGGCCTGATCGTACTGCTCATTTGCGGCACTTAGACGGCGTTTGCTAGACGCGAGTAGTTGTTTTTTTGCTTGTGTAGAGAGTAGCCTAGACTCTCTTTCAGTTAACAGACTGTCAGGAAGTTGCGCGCGATCCGCCTGTTTATCTATCTCCTGTACCTGCGCTTGCGTCTGTTCAATAATTCGCTCTTTTAGCTGTTGTTTTTTCTTATTTGAATAACGCACATCGCTCATTGAAATATGCGCAGTTGTAACAAGTTGATTATCGTCAAATAGACGCGCGAGATTAGATTTTTTATCCGCCAATAACTGGTCCACTTTTAAGCGAACAGCTTGCTTTGCATCCATTTCAGAGAGGCTCTTATCAACAAGTAACGCGACTGTTACCTGCTCATTTTCATAATCGATAACAGATTTGACATTTTTATCGTCGCTAAACTCTACGCTTCGTTGTTTTTGTGAAACGTCGCCCTCTCCCCATTTATTCACTAATTCATTTTGGAATTGATCAAACTCTTTTAAATATTGGCTTAACCAGTTTTTATAGGCTTTTTCTTGATCGCGAATATAGCGCTTAAATTCACTTTCGAGTGACTGCGATTGTAACGACGGCTGCTGATAAACAGCCATTTCCTTATCTAAATCAAAAAATGGGTCACTACCATAAAGTGGCGCGCTCCCCAGCAAGCCAATACCTAATAGTAAATAATTTAACTGCATTATTTCCCCCTAAGGGACTAAACATTTAATAAATGGAATCTTAGCCAATAAAATAGTGCACAACAGTGAGATCGCCAGAATGACAACGCTTAGCAGCGGAATAGCAAGCCAATTTGAATAAAACCAGGCGTAAAAACCATTATCGAGATCACGTATAGGAATCAATAATAGCGGATGCAGAAGATAAATCCCGAGGCTGTATTTTGATATTAGGGAGACCAATGTGCGTACTTTTCCTTTAACCCTATCCCCGTAACATTGTGCTAAAACAAATATCATTGCAGCAATAACCGCTGTATTGAGGGTTTTATAACCCATAAAAAAACTGCTGTACTTATCGCCCTCAATGGCTAGCTGCCATGAGCCGAAGAAGTTCAGCAGCAGCATGCTAACACCGGCAATCAGCCAATATTTAAGTTGCCTGCTGTTATCTCGATTAAAGAGATACCAACCAAGAATTAAGTAACCAGTATATAAAATAAGATTTTGCAGTAAAAAACTGTCCACTTTCAGCCACTTCATAAAAAGCAGCAGCATCCAAGTTATGATCAACAGTTTGATCAATTCAGGAGTGACTTTTTTAAGCAGTGGTATTAAAAAAGGGATCACAAAATAAAGCGGGATAAAATCGTAGAAAAACCATAAATGATACCAAACGGGATGGCTCGTTGAGTTTTCAATAATTTTAAAGGAAGCGGCACTTGACCAGCTTCCTGCAATAAAACCACCCGCCAGCGCATAAATCAGACTCCAACCAATAAAAGGAACAACCACTTTAGCGAGTCTTTTTTTGAGGTAATAATCGCAATTAAAATCGCGTTCATTGGAGAGTAACAATGCACCACTGATCATCATAAAAACAGGCACCGCCCAACGACTGATGCTATTAATGCCGGCCGCAGCTAGCCAATCTGAATCGGGGATGTCACCATAAAGGTAGCGAAATGGCCCCAAAACGTGAATGCTGATCACCGCAAATGCGGCTATAAAGCGCAGTAAGTCGATATAAAAAATAGCGGGCTGTGGTTGTCTCATAATAGTTTCTTTACAATAAGGCTGATAAATAATAGTGCTCAGTGATACGCACCAAGGCTGTTTGCGGCGCAACTTTTTTTAATATAAAGTTCGCAATTACAGCAATCCTTGCTCGCGCAGTGTTTTTTCTTTTTGCTGCTGCATTCTAAGCAGTTCATTTTGCATGTTTTTAGCCTGATCTAATGCATCTAACTGCACCTGAGGGATAATCATTTGTGGCTGTTTTTTTTCTACTCCGCAAGCGTTTAATAGCGTGCATATCACGACTAACAGTAAGGTATTTAATTTATTCATTTTTTATCTCTTAGTGTTGAATTACAAAACCGTTTAACGTGTAATACGCATTGTATTCATTTGCCACTTGTATCTAAGATAGTTAAACACATAAAAACTGAATGCAAACAACGTCTTCAGTTTAATCAGTATAAATGGATATTAAATGAGTCGATTTGGTATAACATAAGCAGGCCACTTGTTTTGTTTATTGAAGCAATTAATATCCAATAACATCAACTGACTCTCCCTACTCGGCTTCTCTATTAACAGTCGCATAACCTGCAGTAAAAAGGCAATTAAATGTTTAAATTTTTTGAAAAATTAGTTCCCGCGCTTAACGATGCTGAGCCGACACAACCGCCCGATACTTTGATTGCCTTTTGCCTTCATTATACACAAGGTTACAAAATAGCGCTGCTGGTGATGACGGCTCTAACTGCGACTCTAGCAATACTCGAAGTGTCTCTATTTGGCTTTATGGGGCAACTTGTTGATTGGTTAATCACGAAAAATCCGCAAACATTATTGCAAGATGAGTCGGCAACACTGATTGCGATGTCAATTCTCGTATTGCTTGTTATCCCTCTATTGATATTGCTGCACTCATTAATTGTACATCAGGTCTTATTGGGCAATTACCCTATGTCCATTCGCTGGTTTGCACATCGCTACCTGCTAAAACAAAGCGTTTCCTTTTACCAAGATGACTTTGCAGGCCGCATCGCTACCAAAGTAATGCAAACATCTCTGGCCGTGCGAGAGACGGTGATGAAGTTGCTGGATGTCATTGTTTATATCCTAGTCTATTTTATTTCTATGGTAGTGATGATGGCAAAAGCAGATATTCGTTTAGCGATTCCGATGGCCGTCTGGCTTGTCGTTTATATCGCTCTGCAATACTATTTTATACCACGATTAAAAGCCGTTGCAACGCAACAAGCCGATGCGCGATCTACTATGACCGGACGTATTGTTGATAGTTATACCAATATTTCAACCGTCAAACTATTTGCTCATACCGACTCAGAATCACAATACGCCAAACAGGGAATGCAAGGTTTCCTAGAAACGGTCTATAAACAAATGCGCTTAGTAACCGGCATTAATGTTTTGGTACAAATTTCTAACTATATATTGGCTTTTGCTATTACCGCACTGGCTATCAGCCTATGGATGCAAAGCGCTATTAGCGTCGGTGCTATTGCGATTGCGATCAGTTTGTCGCTACGCTTAAATGGCATGTCACAATGGATCATGTGGGAACTCAGCGCCCTCTTTGAAAACATCGGCACGGTCACAGATGGTATGACCACGCTGGCTAAACCCAATGTCATCGAAGATCAAAAAGATGCCCCGCCTTTGCAAGTAAGCAAAGGCATTATCCACTTCGATAATGTTAGTTTTCATTACGGTGAAAAATGTGGCGTTATTGAACAGTTAAATTTACACATCAAGGCGGGCGAAAAAATAGGTTTGGTCGGTCGATCCGGCGCTGGCAAATCGACACTGGTAAATCTGCTGTTACGCTTTTACGATGTTGAACAAGGAAAAATTTTGATTGATGGGCAAAATATTAATCAGATTCAGCAAGAAAGTCTGCGTTTGCAGGTTGGCATGGTAACCCAAGATACCTCACTGCTGCATCGTTCGGTACGTGAAAATATCCTTTATGGACGCCCCAATGCAACCGATGAGGAGATGATCAATGCGACCAAACAAGCACAAGCGCATCAATTTATTATGGGATTAAGTGATAATGAGGGGAATACTGGTTATGACGCGCAAGTGGGCGAGCGTGGTGTGAAACTCTCCGGCGGGCAGCGCCAACGTATCGCCATTTCACGTGTACTACTTAAAGATGCACCGATTCTGGTTTTAGATGAAGCAACTTCAGCGCTGGATAGCGAGATTGAAGCCGCTATTCAAGAAAGTTTATATGAGTTGATGCAAGGTAAAACCGTTATTGCCATTGCCCATCGTTTATCCACGATTGCCGCCATGGACCGTTTAATTATATTAGATAAAGGTCAAATTATTGAGCAAGGCACACATCAACAACTTATCGCGGATAAAGGCATCTATGCACAGCTTTGGGCACATCAGACCGGAGGTTTCCTTGGTACAAACTAACCCACATACCACCCCCAAATTAAATATATAATGATATAGATCATGTTTTATTTGATTAATATTAAATCAGATATATCATTGGAGTGTAGTCGTATTAATTTGACTACACTAGATTATTCACAACAAAACAAAAGTAATTATAAAAAAAATAACAAGCTAAGGATAAATAATGTCTAACATAAAATATATACTTCCACTTGCATTACTGGCTTCTGGCGCGGTTAATGCTGCTGATGATACCGCGGCTAAAAATGGCAATCCCTGGTATGTTGGTGCTCGTTTTGGGGGAACATACTCAAGTGATTTTTCTGATAAAGCA
Organism: Psychromonas antarctica; assembly: GCF_022267535.1. Taxonomy (GTDB): domain Bacteria; phylum Pseudomonadota; class Gammaproteobacteria; order Enterobacterales; family Psychromonadaceae; genus Psychromonas; species Psychromonas antarctica. Next base: position 4,055 of record NZ_JAHNZV010000031.1, on the reverse strand, counting down.
ATTTCCCCACCCGTAGATTTAGACAGAACAGACATTGGCGGAGGCGTATTTCTAGGCTATAACATCAACCGCTGGGTCGGTATCGAAACAGGTTACACTCATTTAGGTGACGTTGGTTTCAGTGAATCTGCATCTGTAGAGCAGCAAGGTATTGATTTAGTAGGAAAGTTTAATTTATACACAAACGATTCATTGCAAATGTTTGCTAAAGCTGGTGTTTTCTATTACGCCACAGATGGCCAAGATCAATTGTCTGCTTACGATGATAATGGTATGACCGCGACTGCGGGCCTGGGCATGGAATACTTTTTCAATAAAAATGTATCTGCACGTCTTGAGTATCAGTACTACAACAATATCGAACTTCAAGATGCTCCTATCGATACTAATTGGGATACTCAATTCTATGGTTTAAGCCTAGTCTATGCTTGGGGAGCTGCACCAATGGTGCTTCCAGAAGAGCCAGCCATTGTGCAGCCAAAAGCCGTTATGGAAAAACCTGTCGTCGTTGCAAAACCTCAAGCGAAAGTTACAGCAACAGTCATTGAGATTGCACCGCTTACCATTGAATTACCTTTTGAGTTTGACAGTGGTAAATTACCTCAAAAATACCTAGACCAATTAGCACCTATTGCACAACACCTTGTCGATTATCCTGATGCGCAGCTTTTTGTTGTAGGCCATACCGATAGTCGCGGCTCAGAAGTATATAATCAGAAACTATCTGAACAACGTGCCGCCTTAATTGCAGATTATTTAGCGACTAAATTTGCCATTGATAAAAGCCGCATCAATCAATCTGGTCGTGGTGAACTACAACCAAGAGCAAGCAACAAAAATGCCGAAGGACAATCCCTAAACCGACGTGTATCAGCCTTTACCCCGGGTTTGAAAATTGAAAGTAAATAATACTAAATACACTGATTTGTATTCACGTTATACCTAACTTCAAGTGGGGGAAGTAAATCAATCCCGACCAGATATTAGTACTTAAAAAAGCGCCCTCAGGCGCTTTTTTGTTGTTTGTTATATACGCCCAAGATAGAGAATAAGATCCAAAGCCAGTATTGCGTTGCTGCATTAGATAAATGCTTGCATTTACAGCGACCAATGCCAATCGAAGTTACACAAACAATTGTTCTAAATACTTGCTGCAGCCCGAGTTTCCGAGCTGAGTCCTGATTAAACATCTTCGTATATCATGGCTATAAAAAAATCACATTTTGCAATTTACACGGCGCACTGAAGTGGTGGGCAATTTCGCTATCTCTTTTTGTAGCTCATCGATGCGTGTAGAATGCGAGGGATGTGTTGATAATAATTCAGGGGGTTGGTTGCCCCCCGATGCTTTAGCCATATTTTTCCACAACTCAACACTTTGCTTGGGATCAAAACCGGCTTCCGCCATCAATCGTAAACCAATAATATCGGCTTCAGATTCATCAGTGCGTCCATAAGGCATTAATATGCCGTACTGCACACCTAATCCGAGTCCCGCCATCGCGATCCCTTGATACTCGTTACCGCTCAATACACTATTTGAGAGCTGCAAGCCAGCATCAGCTAACTGACTACGCGACATTCTCTCATTACCGTGCTGCGCAATGACATGACCGATTTCATGGCCTATCACCGTGGCCAACTGATCCTGATTACTGGCCACATCGAGCAGCCCCTGATAGACACCAATTTTACCGCCAGGGAGTGCAAAAGCATTCACCTGCTTGCTATCAAAAACCACCACTTCCCATTTGCTAAACTTGGGATCTGGCGTTAAACGACTAGTAATGGCTTGGGCTACACACTGCACATATTGATTAATGTTTTCATCGAGGTTGATTTTTTCCTGTTTTTTTAATTCGGCAAAGGATTGCGCGCCCAGTTGTGACATATCACCAGCAGAAAAAAGTAGAACTTGAGGTCGACCAGTTGGTGACGTTGCACATGCAGAAAGAGTAGATAAAGCGACCAGCGATATCGCTATTAAACGTGAAAATTGTATATACATAAAAACCCTTAGTTTTAGTCGGCATTGCCACCTAATTTCCCTGTACAGAAAATTAGCAGGCGCATATAAGACGTCGATTAAAATAGTCCTTATACCCATGACACCTGAAAATGCCTTATCAGAGTTCGGATAACTGATTCTTATACTAAGGCAATTAAGGCTAACTAGGAAGTCACTAATTAGCCTTATTAACGATTAAAAAACTAACATGAAACGTTAAATTTTACCCTTGTTAGCTTTTTTCTCCCGTTTTTCATTGCGTTTTTCTTTCATTGTTTTTTCAGATTTTTTCTTTTCTGATTTCTGTGAATCTTGTCCTTTAGCCATGATTTTTATCCTTTATGACAGTGGTATCGCTTTACTGGATGTGTATTCATCGCACCTAAAGCACAATGATTAGGCGGGATTGGGAATCCCTCAGCTAACGCCTTTAGCATACGCCAAATAAATAGGAACGATATATTAAAAAGACGTTATTTGAATAAAAATTGTCACTTTTATTTTCGCTTATTGACAATGGCGGGTTTTTTATCGTACTGCTATGCTCTGCGTACCCCACGACAGAAAATAACCGGTAAAATCAGTGACAAGATTAATTGTTAGAGAAAAGACCACCATGCAAGTTATACCACCAGCGAAGAAACGATGACGAATATAACGCCTCGGTCACGTTGCCAATACAGTGGTGCTTGTGTTGGCAACAGAAGGTTATATTCATAACGTGATGCAGCATACTGTTTCCCCTCAACTTCAGCTATTAATAGATCTCTTCATCCTATAAAATTGACTACACAAAAATAGAAATATAAATAAAAAATATTGATACGGGTTTAGCCCCTATTTTGCAATATCTGCTTTCTTGATATTGCACGGTTTCCCCTCATAAAATAGCGATGAGGAACAAGTTATGTTCAGAGTAAGCCTGTTATCGTTCGCCTTGTTATTGAGTGCACAGCCTCATGCTCAGTCTGATTTCTGGCGGCTTGACGAATACTGGCAGAAATACCCAGCTCAAAAAGAACTTAGTAAGTCATTTGCGGATATAGTCAGAAATCCGCCGGTCCCTTTGTCTACCGTGCAAGATAAACCGATTCTTATCTATTTGATCACGCCTTCCCGCCAGCTTTCTGATTATTGGCGGCGCAACCAACTGGCTTTTACTGACCGTTTAGATGAATTGGCCATAAAATACACATTAAAAACTCATGATATCAAAGTGAACAGCAGTGAAACAAAAAGACTGCAACTTCTGGAAAATGCCCTGTCTAAGGATCCAGATTTTATTGTGTTGACACTGGATATGGCTTCAAGCACTGACGCTATCAAGCACATTCTAAATAACAAAAAGACCCGTTTAATACTTGATAATGTGACCGCGCCATTAAAATCCCCAGGCAAAAATAAGCCGCTGCTTTATGTTGGTTTTGATCACCAAACGGGCACTAAAATGCTTGCACAGTACTTTATGGAAACCTTTCCCGACACAACTCAATTTGCAGTTAATGACTACTATCCCGGTTATATCAGTGAGGTACGAGGCAAAAGCTTTATTACCATGATGGCAAAAACCCACCATTTCGAACTGCTAAGCCATCTTTATAGCGACGCAACCCTAGGCTCTGCTCGCAACAACACGATCAATTTAGTTGATCTGCATCCAAATCTTGATTTTATTTACGCAAGTTCAACTGATATTGCCATTGGTACCAGCAAAGCACTGCAGATTCTAGGCCGCAAGGATATTCAAGTTAACGGCTGGGGAGGCGGGACGATGGAGTTACAAGCTTTAGCTAAGGGTGAATTGGATGTCACTGTGATGCGCATGAATGATGATAGTGGTGTCGCCATGGCTGAAGCAATCAAGCTTGTACTTGATAAAAAAGAGGAGTTAGTTCCTATTGTATACTCCGGCGAGTTTAAACTAGTACCTCGATTCATAAGTCCGTGTGATAATGTTCATAATTGGTTCAAGCCGACAAAGCCTTACCTTTATACGTCCATTTAAATGGTTTTGCTAAATTCTCGTTAAAATAATCAATAAAGCGCT
>NZ_JAHNZV010000300.1 GCF_022267535.1 Psychromonas antarctica | reverse complement strand
AGCCAACCCAGAAAATTACCTGCCATGGAATTATCTAGAAAATAGTGAGTAACGGCTGACTTGCTTTCCAAAAAAGACTGAATTGGGCTAACCGCCCAAGTCAAACTATGCAGCCGTAAGCTCACTACTTACTCGTCAGTTAATGAGCTCTGCATACTTAACCTTAATGAATTGAGCATTAACGAGATAAGTTAACATTAATAGTTGGAATGACTAGAAATAATCAGAGAAATAGATGATGATTCATTTTATTAACGATGAATATCAAGGAGTGTTAGGTGTCGATAAAAGAGTTAGATAATGCAACTGAATTATTGATTGGTTGGCAGAATAGGGATGAAAGCAAAAGTAAGGAGTTTCTTGAATACGCGTATCAAGATATTCGTGCAATTGTGGCTAAATATGAGGGTGTAAAAAGAATTGTGTAAACGTTCATTATCTATAACCTTATCAAAGGCCATTATAATGAGTAACACAATGAATAAAGAAAAACTGCAAGCACTCGCAAATGAGTTAGCCAAAGACCTTAA
>NZ_JAHNZV010000030.1 GCF_022267535.1 Psychromonas antarctica | reverse complement strand
GTGAAGAGTTTGAATGGACAATCGAAGACAAGAATACTTTAGTGTTAAAAAGAGTTATTCCGCTGAAAATTAACGCTCGGGAGAGTATTGATAAAATCCACACGGACTTATGATCTCTGGTACTAGTTAATTGATAGAACCATTAATAATGAGTAGGATCAGTAGATTTAGTCGGCACGTTAGTTTCACTTATAAGCTATTCGACCTATTATTGAGCCATCTTTCTGCTTACAAACACATCATTTAAACCTATTCGATAGATTGAGAGACGTTTCATGAAGGAAATTAGGACTAAAATCACACTTACACTTTCATTGATTCTATGTTCCATTTTCAGTCAGGCTGGCAATTTCAGGCCAGCCATCGCATATGACTTTACCGACTTATTTGACAAAGGCTTCAATCAAGCTGTTTATGAACATGGCGCACTTAAATTCACTGAAGATACCAATATTAAAATACGTAACTTTATCCCTACAAATGAAATTAACCATGCGCAAGGGCTTGAACGTTTAGCGATACGTGGTTACAACCCCATTTTTGCAATTAGTTTTATGTACACAAATGCATTAGTTGAAACGGCCAAAAAGTATCCAGAGACTCAGTTTATTATTATTGATTCTGTTGTTGATTTACCCAATGTTAAATCCATTTTATTTAAAGAGCAGGAAGGTTCATTCCTTGTCGGTGCATTAGCAGCTCTCAAGTCTAAAAGTCATAAAGTTGGCTTCGTTGGTGGAATGGATATACCGGTTATCCGAAGGTTTGCTTGTGGTTACGAGCAAGGGGCTAAATATATCGATAACAACACCCAAGTATTTCAAGATATGACTGGCTGGACAACTGCAGCTTGGTCAAATCCAGAACGAGGGGCTGAGTTAGCTAGAAGCCAATTTGTAGAAGGGGCTGATATTATATTTGCAGCGGCTGGCGGTACTGGTCTTGGTGTTTACCAAGCAGCAAAAGAAGAGGGTAAGTATGCAATCGGTGTTGACTCGAACCAAAATCACTTATATCCAGGCGTAATGCTCTCATCCATGCTAAAGACCGTTGGGGCTGCAACCTACCGCGCTTTAAAAGATATTCAAGCAGATAATTTCACTTCAGGCGTTGATGTCCTAGGTTTAAAAGAAAATGGGGTTGATTGGGCTTTAGATGAATATAATCGAGCACTAGTCACTCCTAAGATGGAGGCGAAAATTAATAGCATTAAAGCTAAAATAATCTCTGGTGAAATTAAAATACACGATTACATGGAGGACAATTCCTGTCTGTATTAAGCGCAAACAATAACGCTTAAATCAACAGTGCTTCTAAAATATTGGGATTACGGCGAATTTTATTAACCCTTACTTACTGCCAAATATCAATAAAACCAACCTCTTTATTACCCCGCTATAATACTCCGGTTAGACACAATAGAGTCATTACCCATGCATTTGTGCTTGTTAAAATAAATACGAGCTAAACACAAATGACATTTATTTTTATTATTTATTTCATAATTAGAAAAAATAGTTACTGTAATCAGTGCCTTGTTTTTAGGTGTTTTACCTAAGCCTAAATAGATCATCTAGTGAGTGAAATTGGTATTAAAGCTTGCTGCATTCCCTCTGTAAAATTTTAAAGTAAATACAACCGTTTAATACAAAAATAACAGAACAGCCCAAAGTGATAAGAGCAAAAAAAACAATAAATGTTACGCTAAAGTTAAATTATTTAACTAATTGTGAAATTTTATTGGCGATTATCCGGTTTCTATTATTGATACAACAATTATTACGACGATACGACAAACGCACAAACAGTGCTTACTTACTTTTAATTATTTATAGGACTTCTATTATGAAAAAATCTAACCTAGCTTTAGCTGCAACTGTTTCAACTCTTATTGCCGTTGGTAGTGCCCTTGTTTCAGTACCCGCTATGGCAGCAAGTAAAGAAAAATGTTATGGCGTTGCGGCTGCAGGACAAAACGACTGCGCAACAAAAACAAGCTCATGTGCTGGCACTTCAAAAGTAGATAATCAGGGCGATGCTTTCCTCGCGTTACCTAAAGGATTATGTGAAAAATTAGCAGGTGGCAGTTTAACAAGTAAAGCATAATAGAATTTTTATTTTCATTAGGGATTGAACTCCCTAATGAAACATTAAGTAGGAGACGTTGTTGTGAACAAAATGGCTAATGGTGCAATTGGAATAGGTTTACGTGCCCCCCACTACCAAACTATTTTATCGTCTTTTCCTGAGGTTGGCTTTTTAGAAATACACAGCGAAAACTACTTTAATCCAGACAGTAAAAATTATTATTACCTTGAACAAATTGCTCCATTTTATCCAATGAGCTTTCATGGTATTGGCTTATCACTTGGCAGTAGCGAGACAATCAGTAAAAACCACTTAGATAACCTAAAACAGTTAGTTGATCGCTTTCAACCCGCACTCGTTTCTGATCATCTAAGTTGGTCTTCATTACAAGGTAATTTTTTTAACGATCTGTTACCTATTCCTTATAGCAAAGATGCATTGTCCTGTTTTGTCACCAATGTCAATCAAGTACAGGATCATTTACAAAGAGAGATTCTGATAGAAAACCCCTCTTCCTATTTAGAGTACAAAAACAATGAGATGAGTGAGCCTGAATTTATTAATGAAATAGCTAAGCAGACTGGTTGCGGATTGTTGCTCGATCTTAATAATATTTATGTCAGCGCGACCAATCATGACTTTTCAGTTGAAAGTTATCTTGATGTTATCAATAAGCAAACCGTGAAAGAGATTCATTTAGCGGGTTTCACTCAAAAGCAGATCAACAATCATTCAATTTTAATCGATACCCACAGCACCTATGTTAGCCCTGAGGTCTGGGACATTTACCATCAGTACATAAAAGCCACTAAAACAGATGCGATCACACTGATTGAATGGGATGCCGATATCCCGCCGCTTGATATCTTAATCGCAGAGCACAATAAAGCCAAATTGATCAAAAAAACGATTGATGGAGGCCCTATAGATGAAACTTGATATGCTGCAACAGCAATTTACAGATGCACTCTTATATAGAAATAGTTTAATCACATCAGAAATTAAAGACAAAGAGCTGCTTTCAAGTAAAGCGTTACTACAGATTTACCGCAACAGCTTTGTAATGGGCGTAACAGAAGCACTTTCCATTACCTATCAACACTCCTTATCACTCGTCGGAGAAACATTTTTTAATGCCGTGGCACGGCAATTTATTCTACAACAACCACCACAAGAAAATAATATTATCAGTTACGGCAACGGTTTTAGTCATTTTTTACAAAACCTAGAACAGCTACAAAGCTTGCCTTATATTGCGGAAATGGCGCGTTTTGAATGGTTATTAGAGCAAACCAGCAATGCACCTTTTCAAAGTGAGCTCCTCGATACCGCAAAGCTGGCAAGTATCCCACCTGAACAGCTTGATATAATAACATTTCAGATTCCTTCACAAATTAGTCTTTTCACCAGTGAACAAAATATTCTCTCTTTGTATCAGATGATTATTACTAACAAAGTACAAGAGACAGACTTAAATACGCCTTGTTATATGGCCTTAAAAAAACAAAGTGATTTCAGTGTTGAACTTATCAGCTTAACTAAAGAAACGTTTCTACTGGTGCAGCAAATTAGCCAGCACCGCCCTTTAGGAAAAATAGAGCCTGCTGATTTGCACTTGCTTTTACCAAGCTTGCTGGAAAAAGGTCTACTCAACGGATTTACTATTAAGGAAAATATATGAACATTTTATTGGAGCGTTATCAGCAAGCTGTAGAGAAGATAATCTGCTACCTAACACCTATTGTGTTGTTATTCACCCGTTTTTGGGTGGCGAGTGTTTTTTTGAAATCCGGCTATTTAAAAATAACCACTTGGGACAGCACTTTGTACCTTTTTGAAGAAGAGTATCAAGTGCCCTTTCTGCCATGGGAAATAGCTGCCTATTTAGGTACCGCTGCGGAATTAATTATACCCGTATTTCTACTGCTAGGATTATTGACACGCCCTATGGCGGCTGCTTTATTTGCTTTTAATATCATGGCTGTTATCTCCTACCCCGCGCTTTGGGATAGTGGTTTTTATGATCATCAACTGTGGGGATTAATGCTGCTTATCAATGTAGTTTGGGGGGCAGGTTTATTTTCATCGGATTATTTATTAAAAAAATATTTTTTCACTTACTCAAAATAAACATGCAACCCAAGTCAGGCTTGGGCTGCATTAATGCCTAACAATAAAATCAAATAATAACAGTTCGCTTACACCATTTACATCAATGCTGATTTGTAATTGCCAGACCATTTCAGCAGACGTGCATCCTCCCACCATAGTGCGAGCTGAAAATCCCTCATCTGTTATTTTAAATACAACAGGAATACGTCCCATAAACATGCTCTTACCTACAATTTTGGCTGTTTTCACCTGCCATTTTCGCAACTGAGATTGCAACTTAAAATCAATCCATTGCTCAGCTTTAATGGGCGATTTGACACTTAACCAAAACGGCCCCTGTTTGCTGATAAACTTACAAGGAGATAAATAGTCACAATTCTGCACTTGTTCACTGATATCTATCACAATTTGATTAGGTAGCTTGTTTGCACTATCCATCGTTCGCCACCACACGAGTGCAATCAGAAGCAACAGCATAATAATCAGCTGTATCAATCGACCTTTGGTTAACATTTTAAATCCCTATAAAAATAATAAGTAACACTCACTTTTAACACGAAATGCAACAATATTAACAATTAAATAACCAAATTCTGTTCATTTAAAACATCTTCACGTAAACTCTAGCGAAAACATATCTGCATTCATAATAGATGCACAAACATATTTTGTTAATGCTTATCTTGCGTCATCACAAACGTACATTGTAAATACATGCATGGAATCAAACAATGACAACCGCAACTACTATTCAACCAGACTACAACTATAAAGTTGTTCGTCAATTTACTATTACCACCATTTTCTGGGGTATTATTGGTATGAGCGTTGGGGTGCTTATTGCAGCTCAATTGATCTGGCCAGTCCTTAACTTCGACACGCCCTGGTTGACATACAGTCGGTTACGTCCGCTCCATACCAATGCAGTTATCTTTGCATTTGGTACATCGGCTTTAATGGCGACCTCTTTTTACGTTGTACAGCGTACTTGCCAAACACGTTTATTTGGCGGTTCACTGGCTTCAGTCGTGTTTTGGGGCTGGCAATTAGTGATTATATCCGCAGTTATTTCCCTGCCCTTGGGTTACACCACATCAAAAGAATATGCAGAACTTGAATGGCCAATCGATCTGCTAATTACTGCGGTATGGGTGGTCTATGCAATCGTATTTTTCGGCACATTAGTGATACGTCGAACATCGCATATTTATGTTGCCAACTGGTTTTTTGGTGCGTTTATTCTTACCGTTGCAGTGTTGCATATAGTCAATAGCTTAGCGATTCCGGTTGCAATGGGCAGCATGAAATCTTACTCAGTATATTCCGGCGCTGTTGATGCCATGGTGCAGTGGTGGTACGGGCATAACGCAGTAGGATTTTTATTAACAGCCGGTTTCTTGGGGATGATGTATTACTTTGTGCCCAAACAGGCAAACCGCCCTGTTTATTCTTACCGTTTATCGATTATCCATTTTTGGGCTTTAATTGCCGTTTATATCTGGGCAGGTCCGCACCACTTACACTACACCGCGCTGCCTGATTGGGCACAATCGTTAGGCATGGTGATGTCACTAATCCTATTTGCGCCTTCTTGGGGAGGCATGATCAACGGTATTATGACCCTATCTGGCGCTTGGGATAAACTACGCACGGATCCTATTTTACGTTTTTTAGTGGTCTCACTGTCTTTCTACGGCATGTCGACCTTTGAAGGCCCAATGATGGCAATTAAAACCGTCAACGCGCTCTCTCATTATACTGACTGGACAATCGGACACGTGCATTCTGGGGCGCTTGGCTGGGTGGCAATGATCACTATCGGCTCTATTTACCATCTAGTACCACGCCTCTTTAATCAAAAAGGGATGTACAGTGTGGCGTTGATCAATCTGCATTTCTGGTTGGCAACCATTGGCACGGTTTTATATATAGTAGCAATGTGGATCTCTGGCGTGATGCAAGGTCTTATGTGGAGAGCAGTTAACGATGACGGCACATTAACTTATACTTTTGTCGAATCACTCGAAAAATCATATCCCTTCTATACTATCCGTTTTATTGGCGGGGTGATTTTCTTAACTGGTATGTTGGTGATGGCTTACAACACATACAAAACGATAGTCGCCGCAGACGGCTCTATCAAACCGCAAGAGCTTGGTGAGTCAGGGAGTTAGATAATGAAGCACGAATTTATTGAAAAAAATGCGGGCCTACTGGCAATCTTTATCATCATCGCAATTAGCTTTGGTGGCCTAGCGCAAATAGTACCGCTACTTTTCCAGAAAGAGACAAATGAGCCAGTTGATACTCTGCGCCCTTATACTGCATTAGAAATGGAAGGACGTGATATCTATATCCGTGAAGGTTGCAGTGTCTGCCATAGCCAAATGATCCGCCCTTTCCGTGCCGAAACAGAGCGTTACGGTCACTACAGTGTTGCAGGAGAAGGTGTTTGGGAGCATCCATTTTTATGGGGTTCAAAACGCACGGGGCCGGATCTGGCACGCGTCGGTCAACGTTACTCGGACGCTTGGCATGAAATACATCTGCTTAACCCACGCGATGTAGTACCACAATCAAACATGCCAGGTTTCCCATGGCTAGCAGAAAACCAACTAACAGGTGAAGATACTGCGCGTAAATTGGAGATATTTAAAAATAACTTTGGGGTACCTTATACCGAGCAGGATATTGCCGGTGCAAAAGCAGCCGTTGTAGGTAAAACAGAGATGCAAGCATTAATTGCTTATTTGCAGTCACTTGGCCATGCTTTTAGATAGCAGTGTTGCTAGTGCTTATTTCACTTACAGGAGGCTTTATGGATTACGCGACATTTAATGGATTATATACACTGTTCTTAATTATTATTTTCGTTGCTTTGATTTTATGGGCATACAATAAAAAACATAAAAAATCCTTTGAAGATATTGGAAATTCTATTTTCGATGAGCATCAGGACTCAACAACGTGTGCCCGCGAAAAGAGCGAACAGACAGGAGCTAAAAAATAATGACCCTTTTTTGGACAATATGGATCACCGTTATCACCCTCTTCGTTATTATCGGTTGTGCGTTGCTTCTCCGGGCGACATCAAAAAACAATACAGGCGTCGAAGAAGGTAAACCGATGCCCCATAGCTTTGATGGCATTCAAGAGTTAAACAATCCATTACCTAAATGGTGGGTGGGTCTGTTTTGGTTCACTATCGTAATTGGTTTACTGTATAGCCTCGCCTTCCCAAGTTATACCGCGAACTGGAATGGACTACTTGATTGGACCAGTTCAGAACAAAGTGTGATGTCACCAGAAGAATCTAACACTCTCGCAGAAACCTCACATTCACAGTATCAGCGAGAAATGAACGCTGCAGACCAGAAATTTGGTGCCGTATTTAAACAACTTGCTTATGATGAAAAAGGGATTTACAAAGATATTGCCTTAATTGCCAAGGATCCAGAAGCGGTTAAAGTAGGGCAACGGTTATTTCTGCAAAACTGTGCGCAGTGCCACGGTTCAGATGCACGCGGTAGTACCGGTTTTCCTAACTTAGCAGATAATGATTGGTTATATGGCGGAGAGCCTGAAAATATAAAACAGAGCCTGATGCTGGGTCGTCAAGGGGTAATGCCCTCTTGGAAAGAGATCTTGGGCGAACAAGGTATTAAAGAAGTCGCGACTTATGCACTTCAACTCAGCGGGCGTCGCGTTAATGTTGTTGAAGCTGAAGCGGGTGCAGCGCGTTATATCATGTGCGCAGCTTGCCACGGCGCAGAAGGGGGCGGTTCGCACACCCTTGGCGCACCAAACTTAACCGATACTATTTGGTTATACGGTGCCTCTCGCAAGGCAGTTGAAGATACCATTCGCAATGGCCGCAATGGTGTGATGCCCGCTTGGGGCGATGTACTCGGAGAAGATAAAGTTCACCTGATTAGTGCCTTTGTTTACTCCCTTTCACAACCCAAATAAGTAGGCTTCGCAACGTAACAAATTACCTGTATTTAATATAAAAGCCTCGGAAACGAGGCTTTTTATATGCTAGATTGATTCATCTCCTTCTCTTAGTAGGGCTATTATGAAAAACAATAATAAAAAAGCATGGTTTAAACAATTCTGGCCTTGGTTTTTAATCATATTGCCTATGGCTGCGGTTGTTGCCGGGATCAGCACGCTTATTATCGCAACCAGTAATAAGCCAGATATGGTTATGGATAATTATTATGCAAAAGGCAAAGCGATAAATGCCGATTTTACACTGCTAAAGAATGCGCAAAAACGCAATATTAAAGCCCTCGTGGTACAAAATAAAAATGAGCTTATTGTCAGCTTAAATGGCGTTATAGATAATAGCTCCATTAATCTCTCTTTATTTCATTCCACATTAGCCAGTCGCGATATCTCTGTGTTGCTTACCGCTGACAGCCAGGGTAAGTTTCATTTTGAAACGGACAAAGATCTTACGGGTAAATGGCAATTACGCATAGAGCCCTTTGATAAAAGCTGGCGTTTAGAAAAAACAGTCACTTTGCCGATAAGCGAAATCAGTTTGTAATGACAGGGCAGACACAGTGCTTTCATTGTGGGGAGCCTAATCCTAAAAATAGCCACTATAGCGTGACCATTAATGGTCACGCTCAAGCGATGTGTTGCCCTGGCTGTGAAGCAGTCGCACAAACTATCGTTGATAGCGGTTTAACGTCTTACTATACTCACCGCAGTGAGCATGCAGACAAAATGGTTGCGTTAGTACCCGAACAGCTGCGCCAACTTGATCATTATGATGTACAACAGATCCAAGAAGATTTTGTTAAAAAAAATCAATCTGGCAGTGAAATAACCCTAATGATTGAGGGGATTAATTGTGCTGCATGCGCTTGGTTAATTGAAAAACAGCTCCGTTTTATGCCTGGTTTGCTCTTTATTAATGTCAATACTACTCTTCATCGCGCGGTTATTCGCTGGGATAATCGGCAACTTAAACTCAGTGTCATTCTAAAAGAGATACAAAAAGTAGGTTACAAAGCTTACCCTTTTCAAGTTAATAAACAGGAAGCGTTTTACACACAACAAGCGAAATCCTATCTCCGCCGTTTGGGACTTGCTGGCCTTGCAACGATGCAAGTAATGATGTTTGCTATCGCCCTCTACGCGGATTTTTTCTCAGGTATGGAAGCCGAGTTTATCCACTATTTTCGTTGGGTCAGTTTTATTTTAGCCACGCCAGTCTTACTTTATAGCGCACAACCCTTTTACATTAATGCATGGCGCAATCTACGTAATAAAACCTTAGGTATGGATATCCCTATTTCGATTGCTCTGTTGGGGGCTTATAGTGCATCCGCTTATGCAACCATTAGTGGGCATGGTGAGGTATACTTCGAGTCGGTGTCGATGTTTACTTTTTTATTACTACTTGGCAGGTTATTAGAACTGCGAGCAAGACGTAAAGCTTCGGAAAGCAGCAGTAATTTATTGCGTTTACTGCCTTCAATGGCGACATTAATTAAAGAAACAGATAAAGTGCAAGAGCACTGTCTTATTCCCGCAAAAACAGTTCAAGTTGGGCAGTTGATTTTAGTCAAGGCGGGCGAGACGGTACCCGTTGACGGCACCATTATTAGCGGACGAAGTAATATCGAAGAGTCGATGTTAACGGGTGAGCACCTGCCCGTCAAAAAAGAGAGAAACGATCTTGTTTTTGCGGGCACGGTTAATATTAGCAGCCCACTCACCATTCGCGTTGATAAAATCTCAGCCAATAGTTTAATCGCCGATATTATTCATTTACAAGATACAGCTCAACTTAACAAACCACATATTGAAATTATTGCCGATAGCGTTTCCCGCTACTTTGTTGGCGCTTTATTGATTATCGCCTCACTCACCTATATCAGCTGGCACTTTATCGCCCCCGAGCAGGCATTTTGGATAACCTTGTCGGTATTAGTGGCGACTTGTCCCTGCGCACTCTCTTTAGCAACACCAACAGCACTCACCTGCGCCACTGCAAAACTCAATAAGCAGGGCATTCTTATTAAGCAGCACTATGTATTGGAAACGCTCAATAAAATTAATCATATGGTCTTTGATAAGACAGGCACCTTAACCAAAGGTGATTTTTCACTGCTCACAAGCACGGTTTATGGTGGTTACTCAATACAACAGTGTCTTGATTTAGCAGCACAATTAGAAAAGGTATCAGAGCACCCTATCGCACTGGCTTTTCAAAAAAAACAAAAGCACAGCCCCCTTTTAGATAATATTGTCAATATCGCAGGTCAAGGCTTACAAGCTGATTATGAGCAGAAAAAATTAAAACTAGGCCATGCTCAGTTTTGCGCAATCGATAACCCCATAGAGAGTAAAGAAGTTGTTGTTTATCTGACTCTAGACAAACAATTATTAGCCATTTTTGAAGTCGGTGATGCGCTACGTGACAGCGCAGCCGCTATTATCGACTACTGCCATGACCTGAAAATGAAAACCACTCTGTTAACCGGTGATCTTTCCCTAAAAAGCGAGGAAATAGCGCACTTATTAAATATCGATAACCTTATCAAAGGGGTTACACCAGAAGGGAAGCTGCGCTATCTTCAGCAGCAGCAAAAACAACATGATCGTCTATTAATGGTTGGCGATGGCATAAATGATGCGCCCGTTCTAGCAGGGGCAGATATTTCCGTTACATTAGCCAGCGGCAGCGATATCGCCAAGAATAGTGCCGATGTTATTTTATTGGGTGATGATTTAAATAAACTAATATCACTTAAACAAATCGCACAAAGAACCACCACCATTATCAAACAAAATCTAGGTTGGGCAATAGCCTATAATCTTATTATTGTCCCCCTTGCCATTATGGGCTATGTGCCACCCTATATAGCAGCAATTGGAATGTCTTTTAGCTCTTTGATAGTGGTAAGTAATTCTCTACGGCTATTAAAATAAAACAGTCATGATTATTGTGCATTTAATAAGGTAACTAAAATGAGTATTATTTATGTGTTAATTCCCATCGCCATGCTCTTTGTTAGCATTGCTGTTATGGTTTTTTTCTGGGCGGTAAAGTCCAATCAGTACGATGACTTAGACCGCGAAGGGATCAATATTTTATTCGATGAAGATCCGTTACAGACAGAGATTGAGCACCATAAAAACACCGATATAACACCATCAAATGGCAAAAAAGGAGAATCTGAAGATGCTGGCCAATGATTTTTTTGCTGCTCTGCTGATTGGTTTGCTGGGTGCCGGTCATTGCTTGGGGATGTGTTCGGGTATAGCCAGTGCCATTACTTTTTCAGTAAATACAGAGCCAAGCAAATTTTCGTCACGCCTGTCATTATTATTATACAACTTGGGCCGAATTAGCAGTTACTCAGTCGCGGGAGCAATTTTTGCAGCGAGCAGTAGTGTACTAGTGCTCTTTTTCGGGGGCAAAGAAGCATTAATTTATCTGCGTTTACTGGCCGCCATTTTAATGCTGCTATTAGCATTATATATTTCGCGTATTTGGTTTGGCTTGCTAAAACTCGAACAAGCAGGGCAAGTGATATGGAAATTTATAAAACCCATTGCCCAGCTTTTTATCCCCTTAAAACACCCTTTATATGCTTTTCCCCTTGGTTTTTTATGGGGCTGGTTACCCTGTGGTCTAGTTTATTCAACACTCTCTTGGGCAGCAAGTAGTGGCAGTGCGTTTAATGGCTTTATTATTATGGTAGGATTTGGTCTAGGCACCTTGCCTGCCATGCTCAGCGTCGGAGCGCTAAGCCAGCAGTTAAAATATTACTTAAATCACCACTACTTCAGATATGGCAGTGGCATACTACTGGCAATATTTGCAATACATACCTTTTATATCGCAGCGCGGCAGCTAAGCTGATCCTTGCTTATAAACGCCTTCAATTCGCCCCCCTCAAGTAGCCGGTGCATAATGCCCCAAAGGTTGAGATACAGATATGAGTCGATTTTATAAGCGCGCTATTTTTCTACAACTGTTTATTAATAAGATTAACCACAAACATTATTAATTAATTTAGACTTGCCTCTTTTGTTGGGAATCTACGTGCCAGCGCGTATAAAAGAGCAGTGAACAGCACAAATCATTAGAAAGTGTTCAAAGCGGCTTTAATTAATGTTAATATTGATTTAAGTCAAAAAAGGAAACTAAAAGAACTATGGAAAAAAGCAATACACATCGAGTCCAATTGGGTGGTTGTGCCATTCATTGCCAAGACTGTAGCATTAATCAATTATGTATTCCTTACTCTCTCAATGAAACTGAATTAGATCGTTTAGATGAGATTATTGAACGTAAAAAACCGATTCAGAAAGGTCAGGAGATATTCAAAGCTGGGCAAGAGATGAAATGTCTTTATGCCATTCGTTCAGGCACCCTTAAATCATACACCATCACCGAGCAAGGTGATGAACAGATAACCGCTTTTCATCTGGCGGGTGATCTGGTCGGCTTTGATGGCATTAACACAGGCACACATCCCAGTTTTGCCCAAGCACTTGAAACAGCAATGATCTGTGAAATTCCTTATGACACACTCGATAACCTTTCGACAACGATGCCAAAACTTAGACAACAAATTTTACGTTTAATGAGCGCTGAAATTGTCGGCGATCAGAATATGATTTTGCTACTATCAAAGAAAAATGCAGAAGAGCGCCTTGCCTCTTTTATCCATAATCTATCAGTGCGCTTTGCTACGCGCGGTTTTTCTCCTAGAGAGTTCCGTTTATCAATGACTCGTGGTGATATTGGCAACTACTTAGGCCTCACCGTTGAAACTATTAGTCGCCTTTTGGGGCGCTTTCAGAAAAACCATATGATTGCAGTAAAAGGAAAATATATCAGTATATTAGACCACAAAATGCTTGCAGAACTCGCAGGTGAAAAGAAAAAAGATTGATATAACCCAATGTTCTGACATTCTCTCCAATAAAATAGTCTTTTCCTGAATGAAAAGGCTATCGATCTTAAGCTATCTGATCTAAATTAACAAATACCATCTTTTTCTAGTAGAGGACACTATGATTAAATACCGTAATATTTTAGTGCTTATCGATCCAAGCAAAACATCTCAACCAGCTCTTGAGCAAGCAGTTCAAATCGCTGAAAAAGATAAAAAGGCTAAGATAACCCTGTTTGTATGTTGCTATGATCTTAGTTATGAAATGACGTCATTAAGTTCAAATGATGAGCGTCAAGCAATGCAACGGATCGTTATCAAAGAAAATCGAGATTGGTTAAAAGAACTCGCGTTACCCTATGAAGAAAAGGGTTTAAAGATAGATAAACAAGTTGTCTGGCATAGTCGCCCTTTCCAAGCGGTTATTCTTGAGGTGTTGAAAAACAACCATAATTTGGTTATTAAATCAACACATCCACACTCAAAATTAAGTGCCATTTTATTTACCCCTACGGATTGGAATTTATTAAGAAAATGTCCTGTTCCGCTGTTATTAGTTAAGCAACAACAATGGACAGAAAAAGGTAATATTCTTTGCGCTATTGATTGCAAAAGTATTCAAGATGAAGAGCATCACCAGCTCAATCAACAAATCTTAAGCGAAGCAAAAGCGATAGCGGAGATTCTAAATGTAAATATTCATATTGTTAATGCGTACCCTAGTCCGCCAATGAATATTATGCTCGAGTTGCCCGAGTTTGATCCCGTCAATTATGAAGATGGTTTGAAAAAATTCCATCGAAAAACGTTAACTGAATATGCCCAACAGTATGCAATCCCAGAACAAAATACGCATCTAAAGCAAGGTTTACCTGAAGATGTTATCAGTGAAGTTGCCAATGACATTAATGCTCAATTAGTTATTCTTGGTACTGTCGGTCGCTCCGGTTTAAGTGCAACTTTATTAGGTCATACTGCAGAGCAGGTGATTGATAACTTAAACTGTGATTTACTTGCTTTAAAACCACAGGGTTTTATCAGCCCCATTAAACTTTAAGAGATATTTATGAATCGATTAGTCGCGGGTGACAAAGCGCCCTTTTTTACGTTAGCAGACAACCAAGGTAATAACGTCTCATTAACAGACTTAACAGGTAAAAAAGTACTTGTTTATTTTTACCCTAAAGCATTAACCCCTGGTTGCACAACACAAGCCTGTGGTCTGCGTGATGTAAACGGCGAACTGGCCGCATTAAATACCCATGTGTACGGTATCAGTCCTGATTCTGTCAAAAAGCTAGCCAGCTTTGTGGCGAAAAAGGAACTTAATTTTCCATTGCTATCGGATGAAAATCATGCGATAGCTGATGCCTTTGGCGTCTGGGGAGAAAAGAAATTTATGGGTAAAACCTATGATGGTATCCATCGCATTAGTTTTTTAATCAATGAGCAAGGCACAATTGAAAAAGTATTCGATAAATTCAAAACTAAAGATCACCATCAAGTCGTTTTAGATTATCTAAAAAGCTAATGACTAAACCCTCCAAGCGATTTGAATCCTTAGTTTCAAATCGCTGAATGGGATAACGCCTTCCTATGAGATTTTAATTGCTTTCTTCCAACAGCTCTAACTGCTCACGGCTTGGCCAAGCATTTAATACTGCTTTAACTAACGTTGCCAGCGGGATGGCAAAAAACACCCCCCAAAATCCCCACAAGCCACCAAAGATCAATACAGACATAAGGATCACAACCGGATGTAAGTTAACAGCTTCAGAAAATAAAATAGGCACAATTATGTTACCATCGATTGCTTGTATAGTAATATAAGCCACAATCAAATAAGCAAAATCAGCTGAAATTCCCCACTGAAAAAGAGCAACAGCCGCCACTGGCACCGTCACAGCCGCTGCGCCAACATAGGGAATTAATACAGATAAGCCAACCAACACGGCCAATAGCGCAGGATAACGTAAATCCATAAAAAAGAAGGTAAAATAAGTAGCCACCCCAACGATCAGAATTTCAATCACTTTGCCACGAATATAATTCATTATCTGTCCATTCATCTCAATCCAAACTTGATCTGCCAACTTCCGGTTTCTAGGTAAAAACTGCACAAAACTATTGATCAAAATAGTTTTATCTTTAAGCATAAAAATCATCAGTAAAGGCACTAAAATCGCGTAAACAATTAGCGCGGCAATATTTAAGAGGGAAGCAAATGAGTGCGATAATAAGAACCCCCCTCTCTCTAACAAGTATGATCGCAGGTTTTCAACAATGTGGGTGATCATCAGAAGATCAATTGCTTCCGGATACTGACTGGGAAGCGTTAACACATAAACTTGTACCTGATTAAAAATAGCAGGTAAATCTCGAAGTAAACTGCTTCCTTGTTTAAAAACTATCGGTAGCACCCCCAAAAATCCGAAGATAGCTATTAATAAAAATATCGACATAACGATAAATGTGGCTATGGTGCGATTTATTTTAAAACGCATTAAGTAATTAACTGGCCAATCAAGCAGATACGCAAGTACCAACGCAACAAACAAAGGTGCTAAAATATTACCGAAAAAATAGAAGACCGAGAAAGCAGCAAGTAGTAATAAAAATAGCGTACTTAAATTGGGATCCGCAAAACGATGCTGATACCAATTCGTTAATTGTCTAAACATATACTTATCTACCTTTATTATTTGAGTTTTATCAGTAATGAAATCTTATTTTCAAACACACTAGTTGAATAATAATATCCTTTTTTATCAAGGTACAAAATAATATCTCGCATTGCCTGCTGCGTTGAAAAAAGGAGGCAAAGTTGATCCATTATGGGTTGTTTTGAAGTGCTATTTTGTAACCATAAGAAACGTCTTAATATCACCAGTGTCATTGGACACTTTTTGTTACGTAAATCAATCGTTTTCATTTGTCCCCATGTTACTTCAAGATGCGAAATCAGCAAGCCAAATTGTGTTTATATGCTAAGTATTAAATTGAATTATAGTCATTCTACACGGGAATTTTATAACGACGTAGATAAGTACAATTTACGCTGCCCCGCGTGGGACGGCTCGAGAAGCAGTGCTGCGTTACAGCACCCTATAAGGGAGTAACCATGCAGGTTTTAAATACTTGCATCTACTCCTACCGATAGAGGGTTAACGTAGTTAATCACTCGAGAGGCCTTTAATCCGGTCTCGGAGTCGAGCGCATAATAAAGCACATTAAGGTATCATCGCTATAATATCGCTTCAGAGAAAAGAAGATGATTATCAGGTTTGTCTGCAGATAAGACAATCAGCACTTGCAATAAATTGAAGCTTGTTTATGATTTTACTCTGTTTTCTATTATTTGTTGGTGTTATGTGGCTACTGTGCTGAATAAATCCCTGATTAACTCACTCTATTTTGTTTTTCTATTATTCGCAAATAGTGCAAATTCATCAAATACACTTCCCGATATAGGTACCGTTGGCGCGGGTGCATTAACCATTGAAAAAGAAAAAGACTATGGCTGGGCATTTCGTTTGATGGCCAATCAAGCGCTGCCCATTATTCATGATCCAATTCTCAACTACTATATTAATGACCTAGGTCAAAACCTAGTTAGTCATACAGATTCGGTTAAGATGCCATTTAACTTTTTTCTGATTGAAGATAAAGAGATTAATGCGGCGGCATTCTTAGGCGGGAATGTAAAAATTCATACGGGTCTGTTTTTATATGCACAAGATGAAAGCGAATTAGCGAGTGTGCTCGCTCATGAAATAGCTCATATTACTCAACGCCACTTAGCTCAGATGATCGAAAAGCGCTCATATAGCAACCCAGCAACGCTCGCAGCACTCGCAGGATCTGTTTTACTTACATTGGTATCCCCTGCGGCAGGAATGGCTGCACTGAGCACCAGCATGGCTGTATCAATACAGTCACAAATTAACTATACCCGTTTACATGAGTATGAAGCGGATCGGATAGGGATACAAATACTAGTCGACTCAGGCTATGACCCTTATGGCATGGCCAACTTCTTCGGTAAACTAGCTGAAAAATATAAATATACCAGTTTGCCTCCACAAATGTTGTCAACACATCCCCTTCCAGAAACTCGCTTAGCTGAAGCTCGCTTGCGTGCCAGCCAATTTGATACAAAACAGATAACAAACAGTCTAGATTACCAGTTAAGTAAAGTGCGGATCACAGTCCGTTATAGTGATCTATCGGCCGGTGGGGCGATTAATTATTACCAAAGCCAACTCAAAAATAAAAAATATCAAATCAAGGAAGCGGCACTTTATGGCCTCGCCCTAGCCTATTTTAAAAATGAAGACTATATCAAAGCGCATGAAGTCACATTAGATTTATTAACTCAACATAGTGAGAACCTATTTTTTATTGATTTATTAAGCGATACTTCACTTGCATTAAATCATGCGGATGAAATAATTAAATTACTAGAAGATCATTATACTAAATCACCAGACAATCCCGTCTTCGTCCTCAATTTAGTCAATGCATTACAAGTAAACAAGCAAACAGATAAAGCTGAAAAAATACTAGCATTATTTATACGCACACACCCAGATCATATTTTAGCTCACCTAGTAGCCATCGATCTTTATAAAGCGCTGAAAAACCGCACCAAAGAACATGCCAGCAAAGCACAATATTTAGCCCTACAAGGACGTTTTCTTGAAGCAAGCCAAGAAATGGGCAGCGCGTTAGCCTATGCAGATAATAAATTAGACCAAGCACGCTACAGCGCAACCATCGAATTATATAGAAAAGATGATTTACGCTTAAAAGCACTACAGGAGTAGCTCCAAAGCTGCTTGGCTGATGACTTAATTCGACTATCGGTGCAGACTGTCATCTCTATTTTAGGCTCCGAGCGAGTTAATAACATCAGACAGAGCCAAGTGATGAGGCCTGTCTTTCCATAAAATCACTTCCCATGTGCGACAATCCATTTTTTAAGTAGGGCAACATCACTCTTGTAGTGGGATTTAATGAGTTCAACCCAATCATCTATATTGTCCCACCATGCAGGTAGATCTGGGGATTGTATCTTTTGCGCTAGTTCTTGAATACGCTTTAACCCGACAGAGCCCGCGGCACCTTTTATTTTATGTGCCTCACTCGCGATTCCATTTTTATCTTTTGCTATTACATTAGAATCGAGTACCTGTAAATAATCTTGCATCATCTTCTCAAATAATGCCAAATTAGCCAGCATCACCGAGGTAGGTAAAAAGTCGAATAATTCAGTTAACATAACTTCATCAAATAAAGATTCTATTGTATTTTGCGCTTTGTAAGGTAATAACGCATCTGTCGTCTCTGTCGATACAAAAAGCCGTTTTATCATCGCATTTAATGATTCAGCACCAAGCGGTTTACCTAACGCATCATCCATTCCCTGATCGATAAATTTTTGCTTATCTGTAAATACATTCGCAGTCAGTGCAACAATAGGCGGTAAGTTATCGCCATAACGCTGCCGTAATTGTTGTGTCACTTGATAACCATCCATATCGGGGAGCTGAATATCCATTAATATCAGTTGATATTGCTTGCTAGCCACCTTTTGCAGCGCTTGTTTACCGTTTGTCGCGCTATCAACCTGATGGCCTGATTTTTCCAATAATGAGGTTGCAACAATAATATTAAGTTCGATATCTTCGACAAGTAAAATAGACAGAGTAGGCAAGGTTGCTAAGACCGTTATTGGTTTGGCCTCTTTATCAGAGCAATCCATAGGGAGAGATAATTTAAAAATACTACCCTGACCAAGTTCACTGCTTACGCTAAGCTTCCCGCCCATCGCTTGTACTATTTGTGAAGAAACGGCTAACCCTATTCCAGTTCCTGTTGCATGAGTATTGCCCTCAACTTGATAATACATAGCAAAAATCTTTTCCAATTGGTCCGCTGGGATGCCAATACCTGAGTCTTGCACTTCAAAATGAAGCTGGTCTTGGGTCCCCTCTTTACGCGTACAAAAACAACGAATAGTAACAGAACCTTGCATGGTAAATTTGACTGCATTGCTAATAAGGTTCCATAAAACCTGCCGTAAACGCGTGTCATCTGCATCAATATAATGGGGCAACAAACTGCTTTGTTCAAAACGTAAAGCCAAGCCTTTTTGCTCTGATTGAATAAATGCTAAGCTTTTTAAATCACTCATAAAATCAAACATATCAATATGATTACTAACCAAATTCAAACGGCGACGATCAAGTTTATCCAAATCAACAATATCATTAAAAATATTCCCTAAAGTGATGGCACTGATATGAATGGTTTTTAAGAGTTTAATTTGTTCGCTGCTAAGTGGTTCATCTAATAGCATTCGACTTAAGCCGACAATACCATTCAGCGGAGTGCGTAATTCATGGCTAATGGTTGAAATAAAGGTGGTCTTATCCCTACTCGCTTTTTCTAAAAATTCCTCGTTCTTTTTGCGCTCGGTAATATCCCGACCAAAGCCAATAATACCGACACACGTTTTCTGACTACTATATAGGGGCAGTGCGCGCACTTCAAAATATGCTTTTCGGCCATTTGGATAATGCAGCCAATGCTCATGAATTTGTTCTTTCTGGCTGTCTTGAACTCTCTCATCGCGTTGCACAACTTCATTAGCATAAGCTTCAGGAAAAATATCAAAAGGTGTTAAACCTATCAATTGTTTTTCTGTTTTCCCCGTTAACAATTCCATTGCCTTATTACAACTTACGAAGCACCCTTTTAAATCACGATGAAAAAACAGGTCCGGAGAAGTATCTATAAATGAACGCAGCAAAATAGCAGCCTGTTCGACTTTGCTTTGACTTTTATGGTGCTCAATAATTTCTCTTTCAAGTGCCTCTGTTTTTTGCTGATCATTTTTCAGCAGCACCTGTAATTTAACAACCGTATCATCCAGATTCTGCCTTGCATCTTCTAAATCACCCACGACAACTGTCAAAAAATAGACAGCCCAGGGAGTGATCAACAAACCTAAAATAAATGAACGATAAACAATGACAATATCTAAAGGCTCATTAAAATAATAAGCCAGCAATATTTGTAGTAGAAAATCGGCAGTCATTATCGCAGCTGCAAGAATTAGACTAAAACGTACTGCGCCTAATCGCTTTAATAGCGCCACATAATAATGAACCCATATTTTTAAATTAAATATATTCACAGCGCCTCACTATGTAAACACCATTGGAAATACTGATGCTTAATAGGATAAAGTATAAAATAAAACTTATTTATTATAATCTTAAATAGCATTTATATATCGAATTTATCCGTGATTTAAATAATAAGATCAAAAAAAATTAGTTAACCTCAACAGAGATAATGAAAAAGGTATTCGCTTTAAGATCATTCACATCATACTGTGTTAATAGTTTTGTGTAGTTTAATGCAATGTAGCGTAGCAATAGCGGGTTATTAGTCGTTTAGCTAACACAGGAATAGCGACACAGTCACTATTGGCTTCTCCCCCGCAGAGGTTAGGCTTAAAAAACGGTCATATTTTGTATAGTAACAATGCGTCAATAATTAGGCGGGTTGGTGTTTCCCCGAAGAAAACAGCCTAAAAGCTCAAAAAACAGGCGATTTACATAACAACAAGTGATCCTTTTAATTTCATGGTTTTTAATTTTTTGTAACAGGTCTATAATGCAGCGCTCAAATTATTAATACATGCGTAATAATGTTTAAGGGAGAGTTTCCTAATGGCAATGCCAGATATAGCAAATAATGCACAAGCTCAGACAGAAGGTAAGCTTGATCGAGTCGGTATGAGTAATATTGAGTTACCGCTAATGGTACAAACTGATGACAGTGCACCACAGCAAGTTAGTGCCAGTGTGGAAGTATTTGTGAACCTAGGCGATGCTAAAGCGAAGGGTATCCACATGTCCCGCCTGTATTTACAACTGGACGAGCTCTCAACTGAATCTGAATTAACAATTCCTACATTGAGCGCCTTATTAGAAGGCTTTATTGAAAGCCATCATGAGCTCAGTCAGCAAGCGTTTATTAAATTCACCTTCGATTACCATCTCCGCCGCAAATCACTCATTAGCGAAAAGCGTGGCTGGAAGGCATATCCCGTTACTATTATTGGACAACTTATTAACAGCGAACTTGTCTTTGAACTACAGGTCAACGTCCCCTACTCATCAACCTGCCCTTGCTCTGCGGCTTTAGCACGTCAACTTATTCAGCAGGAATTCGCGCAAAAATATGCCCAACAAACAGAAATTGATAAACATGAGATTCTAACTTGGCTAGGCTCCACACAAGGCATTGTTGCCACACCACACAGTCAGCGCAGCGTGGTTGAAGTTAAAGTTAAATTAAGTAATTTAAATAAAAACTTCCCACTTATCGAACTGATCAACTTAATTGAAAACACGCTAAAAACACCAGTACAAGCAGCCGTTAAACGTGAAGATGAACAAGAATTTGCTCGCTTAAATGGTCAAAACCTGATGTTTTGTGAAGATGCAGCTCGTCACTTACAGTCAATGCTTCATCAACAAGTAAAATTTGAAGACTTTTGGCTACGAGTTAATCATTATGAAAGTTTGCATGCACATGATGCGGTATCTATTACTACGAAAGGGATTGAAGGCGGTTATTCTGCTTAAAAAGCAGTCAACATGAATAGTCAACCAATAAAAAAGGAAGCCTAATGCTTCCTTTTTTATTGGTTGACTATTGCATATTAATGCACGCTAGTCTGATTGCGTCCAGATGCTGTCGCATCGTGTAATGCTTTGCTTGCTTCAACCATTAAGGTTTTCATCGAGTTCATATCACTTGGGAAAATACTTGATAAACCGACACTCATGCTGACCAGATCGCTGGCTTCTGAGTGTGCATGCTCAGTAGCAGATGCTTGTACTGATTTATGCAGTGCTTCAGCAATTCTTAGAGCTCCTGTCGCATTGCCACCTTTTATCAATATTATAAACTTCTCCCCCTCAATATGAGATACAAAACAGTCAAATTTTCCACATATTTGCTGCAGCACAGAGGCAACAATGATTAATACATCTTCACTTGCGGCTTCACCATAATGATCAACATAGTCCTGAAAGTAGTCAACTTCGCACATCAGCATAGAAAGTAGCTCTTTCTCCTCAGTACTTTCTTTCCAAAGTTTCACAAAGTTATGATGAAAAGAATTACGATCCGCTATATTCATGTCTGACATGATAAGTCTGAAATCAGACGCTTGAATAGGCGCTTGAATAGGCGCTTCGATATTAGCAACAGGCTTTTCTTCTATCTGAACATTTTCTTCTATTGGGACGTTTTTCGCATTATTAGCTGATTTTTTGAGTGTGAAATTACCACAAACTTGGTTGCGTCCGGCAGATTTAGCATTAACTAAGGCACCACCCGCTTCATTCATTAACATCCTCATCGAAATCGGGTAAACACTTGAAATACCAATACTCAGTGTCACTATTTTGCTAACACTCGAATATTTATGCTCAGTACGTGATGCTTCAACCGCTTTACGCAAAGATTCAGCGATTTCTAGGGCTTTTTCTTCATCACCACCTTTCATTAAAATGGCAAACTCTTGATTTTTGTAACGCGCTAAAAAACAGCCATGTTTTTCACATATATTCTTTAACGCCAGACCAACAACAAGCAACATAAAAGATGCTCCTTGATGCCCGTAATTATCATTGTAAGCTTTAAAGAAGTCGATCTCACACATGAGAACAGACAATAATTCATTATCATCACTTGCCTCTTGCCAAAGTTGCGCAAATTTAGTGTCAAAAGCCCCTCTATCTGAAATATTCATCTGTGACATGACTTGCTCAAAAGCAGAGGTTTCAGCATTAACGCTTTCTTCAGGTTGTTTATATTTCGCCAAATCAACCACACCTTTGGAATCACCATCCTGTTTTTTTCTCTCAAAACCGAATTCATCAGATTCACTTTTATCTTCTGTTGCTTTGTATTGCGCCATAATTTATTCCTTTAGAGTCTCTGTCTTTATTAAGCAGCTTAGAATGAGTTATTTCAAAGCCTATGATCCATCACTTACTAAAGTTAAAATGCAATTTAAATACCAACTTTTATATTAATATTTATCATTACAATCAACAATCTTACCATTCAGCGATTCACATGTTTTTTGAGTCTATTTGTATATATCATATTATTGTAAACCCTAAGTAATAACAGTTCACACAATATTTCCTTTTAGATAAGCGTAACTTGCTAGTGTTCACACTTTAAGCATCTTCTGAGCCGATCTTCCTAGAGGCGGTTTATCTTTCACGTTGGCAGCCAAATTATAGTGCATGCCCTATGAGTCTATTTTAACTTATCGCATCGTGTAACAATCATTCTAAAAGGCTTTAACCTTGCAAAGGCGTTTTCTACTAAGTGTCTGTATTTATACAAGCACCAATCTATGTCCGCATTACCTCCCATATTCCCAGAGGTTGATCAGACGTTGCTCCGGCACCATGCTGGTGAACCTTGACATAACCACCATCAATAAACGACTATTCAGTGTGGGTTTACGAGAGCGCAGCTTGACCTAAGCAATTTCCCTAAATCAGATTTTTTCGGTAAGGTTGCAGGAAGCATTTGATATTTGCATATTTAAAGCTCTCGTGGTCAGTTTTTTGTCACAAAAGACACGAAGGTCCGCTGTCAGTAAATACCGCAGGTGCTTTGCAATAATAGGATTAATGGCTTCATTCGACCTTGGCTAATCTTTCAATTCACTTTTTGAGAACTGTTTTATCATCAGCCAGAAACCTATGCCGTCATAACAGAATGTAAGCATCTCGGTTTTGTTGCGATTGAAAAAAAACAACCTGAGCGAGGATCGTTTGATAATCCCCGCTTGGCACATATGACAACCGGGGTTAAAAACCAAAGCCAAGTTTAATGGGGCTAATGAAGGCGTATCAATGGGTGGCCACGCAGTTAATTCAGTTTGACGTTACTTGTTTAGTGCTAACTTAGCGTAAAACAATTTATTTTACCTGCAAGGAGGGAGAGGAGCCATTCTCAGGAATTGCAGTGTTCTAAAAACACGTATCCAATTAAAAAAATATCGTTCGCCTTAAGTGAACGGTATTGAGCTACAAGCTCTGTTTTTGCTTAGACATATACCCATGATACATCAAGGTGCTTTATCAGGACTCCGTTCGGAGACCAGAATAAGACACAGCGAGAAGGCAATGGTTATTCCCTTATCGAATGCTGTAGCGCAATGTTGGCTTTCGAACCGAGCCCCCGTTGAGCAAGTCAAATCGCACTCGTCTGCGTCGTTATAAAACTTCGATGTAGAACCACTATACTGGAATTTTATACCGCGCATCTAAGCACAATTTTTCTGGCTGATTTTGCACCTTGAAGTAACATGGGTATATGCTACTAGCTAATATACTGAAGTACGATTTTTTCCTCCATTTGCAGCTTCACGTAATGCGGTGCTAGCTTCTACCATTAACATTTTCTTAGAACTTAAGTCACTTGGAAAAAGACTTGATAATCCGATACTCATGGAAACGGTATCACGCGCGTCTGAATATTTATGTGCAATCGCCGAATGCGCGATAGCTTTATGCAAAGCTTCGGATATTCGGAATGCTTTGGTTGCATTACCACCTTTAAATAATATGACAAACTTCTCGCCATCAATACGGAATGCAGAGGTACCAACTTTTTTAGATATCCCTTGCAGTGCAGCAGCAACAATAAGTAATACATCGTCACTTGCTTGCTCACCATAATTTCTAACGTAAGCAGCAAAGAAATCAACTTCACACATAAACATAGACAACAGCTCTTTCTCTTCTAAACTTTGTTCCCAAAGTTTGACAAAGTTATGATGAAAAGCACTACGGTCAGCGACGCCCATTTCTAGCATGCTTTTCTGAAGACTTGAATTTCCAATATTAACAGGATAAACATCATCCGTTTGTTTACTCTTTTCTTCAGCTTGGTTATCTGTTAAATCGTTGCTGGTAGCTGAATATCTATTTTCTTCCAGCTCTCTTCTATCAATTATTTCTTCTTCTTTTTCTTCTTCTTTTTCTTTTCCGCTTAAGTTATTTGTTCCTTCCTGAATCGCATCTTCAGATAAATCAATTTTTTTATGAGAAAAATGTGCACAAGCTTTATCTCTACCAGAGGTTTGGGCCTCGCATAATGCACTATCACCTTCTTGCATAAACTTTTTGGGGGATGTTGGGTACGTGGTTGATATACCTATACTTAAGGTTACTACTTTACTGACATTAGAGTATTTATGCTCAGTGCGTGACGCTTTAACCGCTTTGCGAAGGGATTCAGAAACCTCTATTACTTTTTGCTGATCACCACCTTTCATTAAAATGGCAAACTCTTGATTTTTGTAGTGTGCTAAAAAACAGTCGTATTTTTCACATATATTTTTTAACGCCAGCCCAACAACAAGCAACATAAAAGATGCCCCTTGATGCCCGTAGTTATCATTGTAGGCTTTAAAAAAATCGATCTCACATATGAGTACAGACAATAACTTATTATCATCACTTGCCTCTTGCCAGAGCTGTGTAAACTTACTATCAAAAGCACCTCTATCGGAAATATTCAGATGTAATAACACTTGCTCAAAAGCAGAGGTTTCAGCATTAACGCTCTCTTCAGGTTGTTTATATTTAGCCAAATCAACAACATCTTTGGACTCACCACCCAGATTTTTTATCTCAAAACCGAGTTTATCAGATTCACGTTGCCCTTCTGTTGTTTTATATCGCGCCATAATCTATTCCTTTAGAGTCTCTACCTTTATTAAGCCGCTTAGAATAAGTTAATTCAAAGCCTATGTTCCACCACCTGCTAACAATTAGATTTGCATGCTTTTTTATTTTGCTATTTCAGTGCACCTGTATTTGTCATCTTATTGTAAACCCTAAGTGATGGCTATTCACACAATATATTTTTTTGCATAACCGTAACTTGCTAGAGTTCACACTTTAACATTTTATTTAGCTAAGCCTTCCTAAGTCCGTAAGACAACGAAATCAGTAAGTCGTTTCGGCTCTGTTGCAACTATCATCCGTCTCTATTTGTTCATTACAACATTCACCAAACATCATGCAAAGAATAAGTTCAATAATATTAATGACTATTAATGGACACAAATTTGATCACGACCAGATCCTTTTGCGTTATATAAAGCACCATCAGCCTCGGCTAACAAGATTTTCATTGAATTTAATTCGCTTGGAAAAATACTAGATAATCCCATGCTCAGTGTAATAATATTATTAACTGAAGAATAGAGGTGCTCTATTTTCGCATTTTCAACCGCTTGGCGTATGTTTTCAGCGACCTTTAGCGCTTTGGTTGCGTTACCCCCCTTGATTAAAAACACGAACTCTTCACCACCATAACGTGCCACAAAACAGCCTAATGAATCACATACACTCTGCAATGCATTAGCAACCGCCAGCAGTGCTTGATCGCCTTTTTGATGTCCATAATTATCATTATAAGCTTTAAAAAAATCGATATCACACATCACTAAAGAGAATAATTCACGCTCATCACAAGCCTCTTTCCAGAGTTTGGAAAATTGCACATCAAAGGCACGACGATTAGCGATACCCGTTAATTGATCATGTAGCATCTTAACTTCAAAATCGGATGCTTCAGAACTCAACTTTTCTTCTGTTTGTTTACGTGTTGAAATATCACGTGACATGATAACAATACCTTGATAATCACTCTCAGGATCTTTAAAAGGGGTTTTATGCACCTCATACCAAATCTTTTTGCCTTCAAAGAAGATCAACTCCTCAAATATCAGCGGTTCGCCGGATTCAAGTACTTCTTTATTCTGACGTTCAGCCCAATCGGCACGATCAGCAGGCAACAATTCACTCTGTAACTGACCGATTATCTCTTCTGGGTTTGTGGCCCCCATTAACTGGGCAAATGCATTATTTGCGCCGATTATACGTCCTAACTTATCGATCAAACCAATAGGGTCAAGACTTGCTGAAAAAACGGTGCTTAATAATACATTCTGTTTAGATAACGCCTTTTCTGTTTTTTTACGTTGTAAGTTTTCATCCTTCAATTTTTCATTCAAATTGTATAAAGGTGTAATATCTCGATCGATCGTTAATATTGCAAAGATAGCTCCGTCGTTATTATGGAGGGGAAGCTTAACGATATTAATTAACCCTAGTTCGCCATTTTGCTGCTGAATCCACTCTTGCGTATTAAACTTCTCCCCCTTCCAGACAGGCTCTTCTTGTTGCTTATCTTTGTTTATAATATCAATTGGCATTATGTCCAATGCACGCCGCCCTGTTGCATAGCTAACCGTAGTATTATTTGCACTGGCCCATGACTTATTACAACCTATAATGGTCCCTTTAGGCGATTTATAGGCAATCTGCTCGGGAATGGAGTCAAGCACTGTGCGCAGCAATTCCCGTTCTTCCGTTAACTTCTGCTCTGCTTGCAACAATGCGGTAATATCTTTCAAGTGACAAAACCAGGCGGTTTTTCGCTTGTAATGAATTCGTTTTGCAGATAACTCAATATCATGGAAGCTATTATCAACCAACAAGCGGAGACGTTTATCTTCAATAATTATTTTATGGCTTTCCTTATTAATAAAACGCGACAATAAAAGCTGATTCTCAACATCTTCAAATGCATATTTACTTTTTATTTTTTTAAACGGAAGTAAGAATTTAACTTCATCATTTAGATAATAAACAGTCCGTCCGTCTAAGGAAAAAATAACCAGAGGATAAGGCGATGAATCTAGTATATATTTAAACTGAAGATCCTTTTTTCGCCATGAGTAACTAACTAAAAAGAATAAAAGAGTCACACAGACAATAAGTATTATCTTAGCCGTCATTTCAGCAGAAGTACCCCAGATAGGATTAATGGCTTTATCAATCACCACAGCGATACTAGTAGGCATGTTTTCGAGTTGCTTTCCCCAGTCAATCCAATTTAAAAGCGTTTGTTGCTCGTCTGATGTATATACAAATAACTCATTGCTACTCGCATCAAGTGACTGTTTATCAAAAAACAGAGATAAAAATCGATCTAATAAATGCGAATTTCGTTGCACACCATTAAACAAAACAAGGGCATCGATCTTTTCATAATAAAGATCGATTAGCAGTTCTAATAAACCAGGATATTCTTTATAAATTATCCTAGGCGCAGCCATAAAAAAGGGTAATTGCTGTGCTTCTGGCAATAGTCCTCCCACAATAAGAGGCAATCTATTATCTGAAAAAAAAGCGTTCATACTATCTTTGTGTGTTGAAAAATAATAGAAATGCGTTTCTATTGCTAACAGAGGAGATTTTTTAAGATCTGCTAAGGTTGTGCTTTCCTTTGCTAATCCACAATAAACAGACGGCTGGTTATTAGTGAACAATTGATCTGCTGAGAGTGTACCTGAGGGGGAGTAATTGACTATTATCCCGCTCTTCTGTGACCACTGCTGCCAGTAATCAACAATTAAACCTTGTGCGTTTTGCTGCAGGTCGAAACCTGAGTAGGGTAAGTTTTGATCAAGGTAAACGGTAAAATGGCTAGGTTTGGTTGATTCGTTAAGCTCCCCAAATAAAGGTGTCAGGAAAAAAAATAAAGAAATAAATGAGAGCAATTTCGACATAATGGTATCTATTTTAAATGAATCATAACTATCTATTCTAACCCATGGCCCGATTAAAGATAATTATTACATCTATTTAGAGACTGGAATTTTGGGCTCGCTCTACAATTAGCATCATTTAAAAGACCTCAGGAGCAATAACAACGATAGTATCCGCTCACCGACTCAAGTTTATATTTAACCTCAATTCTGGATAAGCTAAACGATACAGTACCGTTATTTACGCGTATTTCTGCGTTAAATCATCTGCCAATAACCAGTTATTGCTGCGATGATTCGCCTTGAACTACGCAAAACTAAC